>OMJI01000304.1 GCA_900299315.1 Verrucomicrobiota bacterium
GAATCGGCTCGCCCCAGTAACGCTGTCGGGAGAACAGCCAGTCACGCAGCTTATAATTCACCGTCGCCTTGCCGAGTTGCTTCTCTTCGAGCCAGGCAGTGATCTTCTTCTTCGCCTCGGGCGTCGGCAGACCGGTAATCATGCCGGAGTTCACCGAAACGCCGTCGCCGGTAAAACCGTGGGGATCAATTCCGGCTTGCGGTTGAACGACCGTCCGGATCTCCAAATCGAACTTCTTCGCGAACTCAAAGTCCCGCGTGTCGTGCGCCGGTACGGCCATGATCGCGCCGGTGCCGTAGCCCATCATCACGTAGTCGGCGACCCAGATCGGAATCTTCTCGCCGTTGACCGGGTTGATGGCGTACGCGCCGGTAAACACACCGGTCTTTTCCTTTTCCAACTGCGTCCGCTCCAACTCGCTCTTCTTCGCCGCCACTTTCCGATACGCTTCAACTTCCGGCGTCTTGAACTTATCGACGAGCGGGTGTTCCGGCGCTAGTACCATGTACGTCGCGCCGAAGAGCGTGTCCGGTCGGGTGGTGAAAATGCGGATGGTGTCACCGGTCTCTGTCTTGAAATCAACTTCTGCGCCTTCGCTGCGGCCGATCCAGTTGCGTTGCTGTTCCTTGATGGATTCCGGCCAGTTGACCAAATCCAAATCTTTCAACAGGCGCTCGGCATAGGCGGTGATCTTAAGAATCCACTGCCGGAGCGGACGCCGGTAAACTTCCTTGTGCCCCTTGCGGTCGCACGTGCCATTGGCATCAACTTCCTCATTGGCGAGCACAGCTTTGCAGCCGTCGCACCACCAGACGGCGACTTCGGCTTCGTAGGCGAGACCGGCTTTGAAGAGCTGGAGGAAAATCCACTGCGTCCATTTGAAATACTCCGGGTCGGTCGTGTCGACTTCACGGTCCCAATCGTAACTGAACCCAAGCATCTGGATTTGCCGGCGGAAGGTGTCGACGTTCTTCTTGGTCGTGATGGCCGGATGCGTGCCGGTATCGATGGCGTATTGCTCGGCCGGTAAGCCGAACGCGTCCCAGCCCATCGGGTGCAGGACGTTAAAGCCGGTCATGCGTTTGTACCGGCAGTAGATGTCGGTAGCCGTGTAACCCTCCGGATGTCCGACGTGCAACCCGGCGCCGCTCGGGTAGGGGAACATGTCGAGCACGTAGAGCTTCTTCTTTGCAGGGTCTTCTTTGGCGGCGAAAGTCTTCTTCTCCAGCCAATAGCGTTGCCACTTCGGCTCGATCAAATCGAACGGATATTTCCGGCGCATTTGCGGTTCAGCCATGAGGCGGGACTATAGGGGCGGCGAAAACCGCTAGTCAACCTCAGCGAAACTGACCATCCGCTGCCGGTCTTCATCCCAAAGATTGCAGCGGAACGCACCCATCAGGTCCCCGAGCCGGCATTGGCTAAACGTCACGCCGATCTGCTGCAGCGCGGCGTGGGTGGCCGGTAGGTTGTAGAGCGGGATGGTGGGTTTGAGATGGTGGACGGAGTGGAAGTTGATGTAGCCGAGCGCCCATTCGAGCGTCCAGTGCGGCAGCCGGAGCGTCATGCTGCCGCGCACGCCGCTCTCGAAGAACGACCACTCGGCTTCGTGGGCGTAGTACGAGTTCTCGAACTGGTGTTGCGTGTAGAAGAGGATCACGCCGATCGTGAAAGTCATCATCGCCGACAGCCCGTAGGTGATCGCCCACGGCTTGGCGACTGCCCAGTGATTCCACATCCACCAACCCGCAACGATGTAACAGGCATCGACGAGGGCGATGTTGAGGATTTCCCGGAGTTTGGGTTTCCGGAAGATAGCGGCCCACGGGAAGTAGAGGAACGGTAGCCGGTGGAACAGGCAAAACATCACGAACGGAATCACACAGAGAAAATGCGCGCGATGACGAAATCCCCGGTAGAGCACCCGCTGCCAAGCCGGTAGGGAACGATACCGGCTCACGGTCATCGTGAAGATGTCGCCCAGGCCGTCCTGCTGCTCGATGTTGCCGCTGGTCCGGTGATGATGCCAGTGCAACTTGCTCCAGTGCGTCATCGGTGTGAGCACGAACAACGAGAGCGTGTGGCCGATCAACCCGTTCAGCCACCCGGTCGGTGCCAGCGCGCCATGCCCGGCATCGTGCATGATGACGAATGACCGGGCCAACCAGATGGCGAGCGTCACACAACTCAGTAACCACGGGAATGCCCACCAGCCACTCTCGTTCGCCATAAGCGGGAAAAGAATTCGCGACCCGAGCATCCACGTGCCGACGACAAGCAGGAGAGTGGGGACAAACTCGCCCCAGAACGCCCGACCGGCGCGCGGTCGGACGGCTTCGGCCAAAATGCGCGTGGCTTGCCGTTGAATATCCGGTGCTGTCGTCGTCATGCGAACCTCCTTGCAGCCCCTCAACTCCCACTTGCGCCAGAATAGCGAGTAGAGACGCAGGCGGTCAACCGCGCAAAAACACTCGCGCTCGCCGGTGGGGTTTGTTAAGAGCGCGCTCCTATGAGTACGAAGATTCGAGTGACGGTTTGGGGGGAGTTCGTCCACGAGAAGAAGAACGAGGCGGTGCGGAAAATTTATCCCGAGGGGATGCACAACACCATCGCCAAGGGGTTGGCCGGCTACAAGGATTTGGAATGCCGGACGGCCACGCTGCCGGAGCCGGAGCACGGGCTGACCGAAGCAGTGTTGGCCAACACCGACGTGCTGACGTGGTGGGGGCACGTTGCGCATGGCGACGTGCAGGACGCAGTCGTCGAGCGGGTGAAACGGCACGTGCTTGAAGGGATGGGGTTGATCGTGTTGCACTCCGGTCATTACTCCAAAATTTTCCGCGCGTTGATGGGGACGAATTGCTCGCTGAAATGGCGCGAGGCGGACGAGAAGGAACGCATCTGGAATGTCGCGTCCGGGCATCCGATCACCGAAGGCATCGGCGATTACTTCGAACTACCGTTCGAGGAGATGTACGGCGAGCGGTTCGACATCCCGGAGCCGGACAAGTTGATTTTCATTTCTTGGTTTGAGGGCGGCGAGGTCTTCCGCAGTGGCGCGTGCTGGGACCGGGGACACGGTCGCGTTTTCTATTTCCGTCCGGGCCATGAGGCCTATCCGACGTACCACAACGAAACCGTCATCAAGGTCATCGCCAACGCCTGCCGGTGGGCACGGCGAAGGGTCACCATTCCCGACAAGTGCCCGAACTCACCGGCTTTGGAAACGATCAAGAAGAAGGATCAAACATTCGGTCGCGCCGGAATCGTTCAATGAAGAAACTTCGCATCGGCATCATCGGTCTCGGCATCGGCCGGCATCACGCGCAGGGCTATCAGACGCATCCGCAGGCGGAGGTCGTGGCGTTGGCAGACACGGACGAAGCCCGGCTTAAAGAGATTGGCGACAAGTTTAGCGTGCCTGCCCGGTACACGAGCGCTGATGACATGCTCGCGAAGGAGAAGCTCGACATTGTCAGTGTCTGCACGCCGAACAAGTTCCATGCGCCGCTGACGATTGCCGCGTTGAAAGCCGGGGCGCACGTGCTGTGCGAGAAACCGATGGCGATGAGCGCAACGGAGGCGAAACAGATGCTCGCCGCGGCGAAAAAGGCCAGCCGGCGCATCATGATCAATTTCTCCTACCGGTTCGACCCGAACGCCCGCGCCTTGCGCGACCAAGTCGCGGCCGGTGTGCTGGGCGACATCTATTTTGCGCGGACGATCTGGCACCGGCGACGCGGGATGCCGGGGTTTGGCGGTTGGTTCGGACAGAAGGAACTCGCCGGCGGCGGACCGTTGATTGATCTTGGCGTTCACCGGCTCGATCTCGCGCTTTGGTTGATGGGTTATCCGAAGCCGGTCTGGGTGATGGGCAGCGCTTACAATCACATCGGCGGCCGGATTGCGAAGGAGCAGGGCAAGAAGTTCGACGTGGAAGATCTCGCGGTCGGCTTGGTGAAATTCGCCAACGGCGCGACGCTCGAAGTGGAAGCATCGTGGGCAGCCAACATTTCCGAGAATGAGCTGATGGAGACCCGGTTGCTCGGCACGAAGGGCGGCGCGGTGCAGCGGAACAAGAACGGCACATACGAGTTCGAGGCGGAGATTTTCACCGAGCAAAACGGCTGGCACTGCGACACGCGCCCCCGGCACTACGCCGGCGGCCCGGTCCACAACCAGTATTACCACTTCGTCGAAAGCATCCTGACCGACCAGCCGCACATGGCCACCGGCGACGAGGGCTTCATCGTGATGGAGCTTCTCGACGCCATCTATGAGAGCGCCCGGACCGGGAAGCCGGTGGAAATCAAGTAGTCCGTCGTCGCCACGCGACCACGAGCAACTGCGCGATAATCATGACCGCGAGTGCGGCGGCGCAGAAGTAAAACGGGCTGCGCAGGTCGTATCGTTCACCGACGGCACCAGCCAGCATCGGCCCGAGGAACATGCCGCTCGCGAGAATCGCTTCGTGAAACGCGCTGCCTTTGCCTTTTGCGCTGCTTTCTTCGAGGGTGAAGTAAATGCTGGCTTGGTAGGTGTAGCCGGAGACGGCGCCGACGACTCCCAAGGTGATCGCGAATTGCCAGAACTCACCGGCAATCCCAATCCCAACGAGCGCCAACACCACACCGGCTTGCGCCACCCACAAGGGCCAGAGTCGCGTCCGCCAAAATTCAAGATGCTGCAGCGACCAGAACGCCAGCAGCGCCGCCCCCCGGCTGATGGCAAGGAGCAGGCCGTGTTTGTCGGCGGTGATGTCGAGCGCGGTCGCCAGCTTCGGAAAGAGGGCAACGGCACCGCTCATCGCGAACGTCAGTGCGAAATTGGCGAGCCACCCGGTCTTGCGAAAGCCGCGGCCGGCCGGGACGGTGCGTTGGCCGGGTGGCAATAATTCCGCTGGTGCCGGGGCGACCGGCGCCAATAGCAGCAACGCCGCCCCGGTAATCAGCGCCCCGGCCACGTAGAAGGGGAGTTGGGCTGAGTAGGTGAAGAGTTTGCCGGTCAGGGCGAAGCCAAAGAGCAGCCCGACGTTCCACGACATGCTGAACCGGGCGAGACGGCGCGACAACGTGCCACCTTCCGCGCCTTCCCCGAGCCACGCGATGACGGTCGGCCAGAATGCGCCGATGCCCAGTCCAAAGAGGACGGATAGGCCGAGCAGAACCGGCACGTTGGTAGTGAAAGCGCAGGCGGCACCGCTGACGGCGCTGAGCAAGGCCCCGGCCGCGGCGAGTTGCCGGCGTCCCCACGTGTCGGAGAGAGGGCCAAAAATGAGTGCGCCGGCCATGTACACACCAAACATCAACGACCCGAGCAGCCCCACCACGAACGCCGATGCGCCGAGTTCCGCCGCTCGTCGCGTGAGGGCAAACATCACGCCGCTGACGGAGAAATCCATCAGGGCCGCGACGAGGTAGAGAATGTGAAGTTGGTTCATGTCTTCAGGTCTTTTGCTCGTACTCCTGCTCCTGCTCATCGGGTTTCGAGTACGAGCACGAGTAGGAGTTGGAGCGCGAGGATATATCTTCTCAACCGGCTGCCGCCAAGTATAATGCGCGGCTATGCGCTTACTCGTCGCCACGCGGAACAAGGACAAGTTGAAGGAACTCCGGGCGTTGTTGGCAGACCTCGATTTCGATGTGATTTCGTCAGCGGACGTGCCCGGCTTGCATGAAATCGATGAAGACCAGTCCACCATCCGCGATAACGCCATCAAGAAAGCGATTGAGACGGCGAAATTTGCCAAGATGCTCACCCTCGCCGACGATACCGGCTTGGAAGTGGACTCTCTCAATGGCGAGCCGGGAGTGCGCTCGGCCCGGTATGCAGGCGACGAGGTGACGTACCACGAGAACAACAAGAAGTTGCTCGCGAACTTGGCAGGCGTACCGGCTGACAAGCGAAGCGCCCGGTTTCGTTGCGTGGTGGCGATTGCGGACGAGAGCGGGTTGGTGGACACCGTCGAAGGCATTTGCAACGGCTCCATCCTGATCGAGGAACGCGGCGGCAATGGATTTGGGTACGACCCGCTGTTCATACCGGATGGTCAGGTGAAGACGTTCGCCGAGTTGTCGAGCGACGTGAAGAACCGGATCAGTCACCGGGCCAAGGCGCTCCAGAAAGCGTGGGCCGTGCTGGTCCGATACAAGCGCGGGAAAGGTGTCGGCTCGGCGTAGCGCATGAAAATGTTCATCCTCGGCGCGGGACTCGGCACACGGTTGCGCACGCTCGGGCTGGATGTGCCGAAGGTGATGGCGCCGATTGGCGGGAAGCCGCTCTTGCAACACCACATCGAGTTGTTCCGGCAGCAGGGCTTTACCGACTTCATCGTGAACCTGCATTACCTACCCGAGAAGATTACCGGGCACTTTGGCGACGGGTCGAAGTATGGCGTGAAGATGACCTACTCGCACGAACCGGAATTGCTGGGGACGGCCGGTGGTGTGAAGAAGATGGAGGCGGAGTTGCGGGGCGGGACGTTCGTGGTGTTGTACGGCGACAACTTGGTGAAGGTGGATTTGCGGCCGGTGGTCCAGTTCCACCGTGACCGGCGGGCGGACGCAACGGTGGCGTTGATGGAATCACCGGAGCCGTGGACGGGCGGGGTGGTGGAGATGAAGCCGGATGGGCGCGTCGTGCGATTCGTCGAAAAACCGCCGCGCGATCAGGTTTCGACAAACCTCATCAACGCCGGTATCCTCGTGCTCGAACCGTCGGTGCTGGATTTGATACCGACGGGGCAGTTCTACGATTTCGGGAAGGACGTGATGCCGCGGCTGCTCAAGGAGGGGCGCCCGGTGTTTGCCATGAAACCAGACGCTTACATTCAAGACATCGGCACGCCCGAACGTTTGGCCAAGGCGCGCGCGGATTTCGAGAGGGGTTTGTAGTGCGGCGATTCATCGCCGCTGCGGAGCGGAACGCGCGCTGAAGCGCGCTACTACGAACAGAGAATTATGAGCAAGGGACGAGTATTGATCACCGGCGGGGCGGGCTTTATTGGCGCGCACACGGCGGTCGAACTGTTGCGAACCGGTTACGACGTGCGCTTACTCGACAACCTGATGCCACCGATCCATACCGGCGAATGGCCGCGCTGGCTGCCGGATTGCGAGCGGATGCTCGGCGACGTCCGCAACCGGGAGGACTGGCAGAGGGCGTTGCGCGGCGTCGAGTATGTCGTCCATCTCGCGGCTCATCAGGATTTGCTACCGAACTTCGCGCAGTTCTTCCACGTCAATTCCGTCGGCACGGCGTTGCTGTACGAACTCATCGTCGCGGAGAAACTACCGGTGCGGAAGGTGGTCGTGGCGAGCAGTCAGTTCGTGTACGGCGAAGGCCGGTACCGCTGCGCGAAAGACGGTGAGGTTTTTCCCGACGGCCGGGCGCCCGAGCGCTTGGCGAAAGGGTTGTGGGAGCCGGTCTGCCCGAAGTGCGGCGGGGCGATCACGCCGTTGCCGTTGTTGGAGACTCATGCGAATCCGAAGAACCAGTACTCGATTGCGAAGTACTCGCAGGAGTTGATGGCGGTAGCGTTGGGTCGGAATTACGGCATCCCGAGCGCGGCGCTACGGTATTCCATCGTGCAGGGACCGTGGCAGTCGTTCCGCAACGCGTACTCCGGTGTTTTGCGGGTGTTCACGCTCCAGATGCTCAGGGGGCAACCGGCCAGCGTTTTCGAGGACGGCAGGCAACTGCGCGATTATGTGAATGTCGAGGATGTCGCGCGCGCGAACCGGTTGGTGATGGAATCCGACCAGGCCAATTACGAGGTGTACAACGTCGGCGGCGGGAAGGGGTACACGGTATTGGAGTTTGCGGCGATGGTCTCGGAGAAACCCGCGAATGTTACCGGTGAGTATCGCGTCGGCGACACGCGCCACAGCGTTTCGGACATCGCGAAGCTGCAAGCGCTCGGCTGGCAACCGACCAAGACGCCGCGCGAGAGCGTCCGCGATTACGTCGAATGGATTCGCGGCGAGAAGCTCGACAAAGATTACGCCGCCGAGGCCCTGGCCAACTTGCGAAAGATGGGAGCGTTGCGGAAAGCGGGATGAGCTCACCGCCGGTGCTGTCGGTTGTCATTCCCGCGTACAACGAGGAGCAGCGGCTCCGGCGTCACATCCCGGACATCCAGCGACACCTTGCCGGTAAGCCGCACGAAATCATCGTCGTCAACGACGGTAGCCGGGATGCCACGGCGGTGGTAGCGGCTGAGTTGGGGGCGCAGGTAATCGATTTGCAGCCGAATCGCGGTAAAGGCGGGGCGGTGAAGGCCGGTATGCTGGCAGCTCAGGGCCGGTATGTGTTGTTCACGGACGCCGACCAGAGCACGCCGATCGGTGAGGTGGACAAGTTGCTCGCGAAGATCGAGGCCGGTTACGACGTGGCTATCGGCTCGCGCGCGGCGGCGGGGGCGGAAGTCCAAGAGGCGCAGGTCTGGTACCGGGCGTTGGCCGGTAAGCTGTTTGGGCTGGCGAGCCGGTGGTTGGTGATTGCCGGCATTTCGGACACGCAGTGTGGGTTCAAGCTGATGAAACGCGAGGTAGCGCAGAAAGTTTTTCTCCAAGTCACGTCGACCAGCGCGATCTTCGACATCGAGCTGCTGGCGGTGGCCGTGCGGGAAGGCTACCGGATTGCGGAGGTGCCGGTGCATTGGGTGCATGATCCCGACACGCGCATTCCGTACAACGTCCGCCGGGCGCTCAAGATTTGGGCGGAGTTGTTCCGCATCAAGCGCGTGGTCGGCAAACGAATGAAGGTTCGATCATGACGAAACCGGATGCCCATGGAGGGCGCGGCTCCCGCCGCGCCGAGGATACGGGCGTCGACGCAGGCAGCGGCGCGGCGGGAGCCGCGCCCTCCA
>OMJI01000305.1 GCA_900299315.1 Verrucomicrobiota bacterium
CGACCCGGCATGTGCATGCCCGAACCGCGCACGCAGGTCAGGCGTCCTTCGTCATGAAGCGCCCGGCAGGCTCGGATCACCGTGCCCATCGGCACCCGGAAAAAGCGGGCCAGCTCGCGCTGGGAATAGAACGGCACCGGAGTGGCTCGCTGGAGTTTGGCGGTGGCGGTGCGCAACGCCTCCTGCAAACAGTGAAGCTGTGTGCGTTCGGGTGGCCAACCGGTGAAACCGGGGAACAACTCGGCCAGCGCGGGCAACTGCCGCAAGTTCGTTTTCCGCCCCATGGCAGCCGCATTCTGCACACAATCTGCACTTATTGCAAGCACACGCTGTCAATAGCATGATACCGCATCAAAACCTATGAGGTGGCTCGTGAACAATCGTACAACAAACCGCCAGTTAGTGCTTTTTCTCGTTGCCGCCGCCGGCTGTCTGGCGGCATCGGCCCAAGCCAGCCTGCTCGTGTATGACGGCTTCAAGACGGGCAGCACGCCGGCCAACGGCGAGTACACCGCTGCGGCCACCCTCAATGGAAAGAATCCGACGATTGCCGGCTTTACCGGCGCTTGGACCGCGCCGGCGGGGACGGTGGTGAATGCAACGGGGCTCACCTATGTCAACGGGGGCCAGGGCTTGACCACCACGGGCGGCGACATCTACTGGGACTCTGCCACCACCGGCCAGGCGACCCGGAACTTCAACCTCACCAGCGGACCGTTGCAGCCATACAAAAACACTCCCGGCTGGGGCATGGGACCCGCCAACGCCACCGGGCAGACGCTCTACTTCAGTTGGCTCTACCAGACCAGCGTGACGTCTCCCAACAACGAGGCGTGGGCGTTGTTCTCGCAGGAGACCGGCTGGTATTTTCGGATCGGCCAGACCACCGGCAACGGCAACTTCGTAGTCGAGAATCACACCAATGCGACTTCGACCTTGTACAGTCTGGGTGCGGCTGACACCGCCGTGAATCTGTTCGTCGTCAAATTGACCATCAACTCCGCCGCCACCTACCCGCCGAACTCCCCGCAGGCCAATGCCAGCACAGTCTCAATCTGGCGCAATCCCGTGCCGGGAAGTGCGGAATCGGCCCCCCTTGTCACCTTCACGTCAACCAGCCCCAACCTGGCAGGACCGGTCAATTTCTCGAAGTGGTTCAGCGGCGGCACGGCCGCTTATGACGAGTATCGGATCGGGACGACTTGGGCCGATGTCACGCCCATCCCCGAACCGAGCACGGTCTTCCTATTCGCCGTCGGCCTTCTGGCGCTGCTCTGGGCGCGGCGGCGGGCTGTGAGCCTGCCGTGATCAGTGATCAGTGTTCCGTGTTCAGGCGGCGGCGGGCCAAGGCCGAAAGCTTGGGGTCTTTCACGTTGATTGAGTTGCTCGTCGTCATCGCGATCATCGCGCTGCTGGCGGCGTTGCTGTTGCCGGCGTTGCGCGGGGCACGGGACCGGGCACGCGAGACAGCCTGCATCAATAATCTGCGCCAGCTCGATCTGGGCGTGCAGTTGTACGCGGGCGACCAGGACCGGTTCGTCCCCGTCGGGCGCGGCTTCGAAAACCGCGGCGTGCTGCGATGGAACGATCCCAACCTGATCCACAACCAGCTCCGCCCTTACATCCCGCCCCGCAGCCGCGTCTGGCTGTGCCCCGGGATTGACGGCGATTATGTCTACAACGGCTGGACCAGTAGCGTGATGGGCACGCCGGACAACCCCGCGGGGCCGATGGTGGACTACACCCAGAACAACATGGGCGGCGGCTACTTCTACAAGGCGACCATGCCGTTGGGCTGGCCGTGTAGTCCGCCGCCAGCGCCCTGTCCGGACTACTCCTACCTGCGGATCGACTACCCGCGCAAGCCGTCCGTGGCGCAACTGCTCCACTGTCTGCCCTACCAGGGGGGCGCGTTTGTGTTTGGGCGGATCGGCCCGCATCGCCGGCAACTCTCGTGGAACATGCTCTGGCTGGATGGCACCGTGCAGCCCAACCGCGGCTTCTACCAGGCCGCCACGATGAACGACCTGAACGCCAACGTATACGGCGACTGGAGCCCGTGAGGGGATTCCCATGCACGGCTCATACTCATTACGTAAACTCTCAACGCCGACCGCTTAACTCTCAACTCTCACAGGATGAGAACGATCCTGGAGGAACATCCGATGGCCGTGAATATCCAATCTACTCCTGCGCATGGACTGACCTTGAGTTGGTCGGCCGCCAATGGCTTGACCTTTACCGGGCTGCCCGTGCGGGTGCGTCTGCATGGTGCCCAGACTTTCAGGGTGTGGGGCGCGGTAGACTCCGGGGAAGGCTTGCCGGCTTGGGCCGATCCCGCCCTCGGTGTGGTCTTTTTCGGTGGCAACGACGACACCTGCCGGGTTGAGACGCTCAGCGCCGCCGGCGTCACCCGCGGCTACCGGGCGGTGGCCCGTCAGGCCCGCGCCGAAGCCATTCTGGAGATGCGCCAGGAAGAGGATGGCGAATTGGCCCTTTCCCTGCAGTTGCGGAATCCGCAACCTGTCGGCGGAAAGCGGCTGCCGATCTGCCGGGTGGAACTGGAGATCGGCGGACTGGACCTCGGCGCGGCGGCGGAGTTCGCAAGTGCCCACAGCTATGGCGGGCGCACCCATGGCGTCGGGCGTCTCGCGGACCTGGTGGAACCGGGCATGCCCTTTGTCCACGGCTGCATTGGCTTGGCGCTGCCGTTGCTGGTGCTGCACGAGCCGGCATCCCAACGGGGGCTGCAACTGGAGTTCATGGTGGACGGACGGCCGACCCTGTGGCTGCGGCCCGGCACCGAGAAGCCCGCCGCGACCTGTGTCCTCACTTGGTCGCCCGACCGGCTGCTGCAACCCGGGCAGGTGCATGCCTTTGGCGGCGCGCTCAAGCTCAAGTCCGTGACTGGCCGCCCGGACCAGGTGATCCGCAACTGGCGCGATGCGGCAGACGCACGCTATGGCATCCGCCCGCCACCCGTGTCGGCCTGGGTGAAGCAGCGCAGTTGCATCGAGCTCTGGCTCTTCCCCGGTGCGTACAAGGAGTTCACCCGGCTTGACGATCCGGCGCTACGGGCCATGCTCAAGCGCTGGCGCGACATCGGCTACAACGCCATCATGGCCGTGTCGCCCAACCCGGTGGTCACCAACTTCCTCAGCCCTCTGCATTATCACGCCTCCGAAAAAGTCGGGGGGGCCGCCGCCGAGAAGGTGATGCTCGGCTGGATGCGCGAACTGGGCTTCCACGTCGGGATCTGGTTCACCACCGTCGGCCTCGACAAGACGGCGCCGGAAGTGCAGGCACACCGGGACTGGTGGACGCACCGGCCGAATCAAGAACTGTTCTACGCCTGGAATTCCAACCCCGACAACCAGTATGTGGGCTACGCGCCCGATGGCGATCCCGGCTCGACCGGCTGGCGGCGCTTCATGCTCGGTCAGTTGGCAAGCCTGCTCGAGCGCGGCTGGAACGGAGTGTTCATCGATGGCTGCATCCCGCGGTCCAGCAACCACGCCCGCTGGTTCTGGCCGGGTGAGACCCGCAATGCCGTCGAGGATCAGGTGGCTGAACTGGCCGAAGCCATCCGCCGTTCCGGCAAGGACGCCATTCTGTGCGACGAGGATTCCGGGCTGGCGGCGCAAGCGTCCGCCGAGATCACCACCGGCCGCTACACGCCCACGGCCCCGTTCTTTAAGAAAGCCTACTGGGACCACGGCATGGGCGGCGGGCCGAAGGAACTGGGCGAGCCGCCGCCGCGCATCCCACCCGAGCGGGCCCGGGAGTACCTGCTGATCCGCTATGCCTCGCTACTGCCCGGCGCGATCAGCGAGGATGGCGTGGAAGGGTATGCCTCCGAGGAAGCGCGGCCGTGGACCGTGGTTTCCATGCTGGCCGGCCCGACCACCTTCAAGACCCATGCCGAATACGTCAACGACCCCCTCACCTTCCGGCAGTTGGGCGATGCGCCCCCCGCCGGGCCGCTGGCGCGCGAACCCGAACACCGCCGCCGCGGCCATGAGGAATTTCTGCGCCTGCTCCGCCTGCGCGCCGACGAGCCGCTGGTCGGCGCCGACACGCCGCTGAGCATCGACGGCGTCCAGGTCGAGGGTGACGCTGCGGTCGTTGGGATGTTACGCCCGAGCGCGGATCGCTGTCTGTTGATTCTTATCAATTTTGCCGACCGGGCCAGCACCGTGCGCGTGCGCCTGGCGGAACCCTTCGACATTCCAGCCGTGCAACGGGCGTTGGGCGGTGCGCCGCAGACGGTGACGTGGCAGGCGCAGGAACGGCTGCGCTCCATCGTCGACACGGCGCCGCTGGCCGGCCCCGTCTCGATCTCCAGGACGGAGAGCGCTCCAGTGACGCTCGGGGCGTACGGCTTTCGTGTGTTGGAGCTGACCCGCTGATGAGGAGAATTCCTGTTTGATGACCAACCACCCGAAGCAATCATTGGCCCGGCCCACGCCGGAGCAAGTCGCCTGGCAGGATTTGGAGCTGGGCACCTTCATTCACTTCGCCCCCAACACCTGGCAGGACCGGCCATTCGACGATCATTCCACGCCGCTCAGCGCCATCAATCCCGCACAACTGGACACCGACCAGTGGGCGGATGTGGCCGTGTCGGCCGGGTCGCGTTATGTGGTGCTGGTGGCCAAACACGTCGGCGGTTTCTGTCTGTGGCAGACCGACACCAATCCATATTCGATCCGCCACACGCCCTGGCGCGGTGGCAAGGGCGACATCGTCGCCGACCTGGCGCGCTCCTGTGCGAAGCGGGGGCTGAAGTTCGGCGTGTATCTCAGTCCGCAGGACGAATCCCTGGGCGCGAGCGTCGGCGGACGCACGAAAGACCCCGCGGCTCAGGCGCGCTACAACGCGATCTTCCGCAGGCAACTCACCGAGCTGCTGACCCGCTACGGACCGATCGTCGAGATCTGGTTCGACGGGAGCCTCGTGGTGCCGGTCGCCGACATCATCCGCACCCAGGCCCCCGCGGCCATGGTGTTTCAAAGCGCCCAGGCGACGATCCGCTGGGTGGGCAATGAGAGCGGTCTGACGCCCTACCCGTCCTGGAACGCGGTTCGGCGTGCCGAGGCCCTGACCGGTATTGCCACCGCCGCGAACAGCGATCCCGACGGCGAGGTGTGGCTGCCCATCGAGGCGGACACCACGTTGACGGATGATTGGTTCTGGCGGACCGACAACGCGCACAAACTCAAGTCACTCGACCATCTTGTCGAGACCTACTACCGCAGCGTCGGCCACGGCAGCGTGCTGTTGCTCAACCAGACGCCCGACCGCACGGGGCTGATCCCCGCCGACCATGTCGCGCGCACCGCGGAATGGGGCCGCGAGATCCGCCGGCGTTTTGCGTCGCCGTTGGCCCAC
>OMJI01000306.1 GCA_900299315.1 Verrucomicrobiota bacterium
ATCGAGGCGGACGGAATCGTTACCGATTCCGCTCCGGGATTCGGGCGAGGACTCCGGGTGGAGCGGAACGCGTGAGCGTTCCGTTTCCCCGACGGAATCGTGACCGGCGGAATCGTTACCGATTCCGCTCCATGGTGGTTCGCGGTTCATCGCGGTGCGCGCTTCATTTTGGCGTGGGCATGGTCTTCAGCAGGTTGACGTCCACGAACGCCACCACGGCCCCGTCAATCTTCTGGTCGGTGGTCTTGTAGGGGCGGATACGGACACTCCACCAGTGATTGTTCTGGTCCTTCAGTTCGAGGTCCTTGGTCTGGAGCGTATCAATGACTTCGCTGATGAGCTTGTCGAGCTTGGGCACCTCCAGGCGCATCTTGATATCGGTGATCGGGCGGCCAATGTCGCCGGGGATGAGGTTGAGGAGTTTCTCGGCCACACTGGTGAACCGCCGGATGCGCAGGTCCGCGCCAACGATGACAATCGGGATGCTGACGCTGGCCATCAGGTTGTGGAGGTCGTTGTTGACGTTCTCCAGTTCGGCGTTGCGGCTCTCCAATTCGTCGTTGAGCGTGGTCAGTTCCTCGTTGGTGGACTGGAGTTCCTCCTTGGCGGTCTCGAGTTCCTCGTTGGTGCTTTGCAATTCCTCGTTGCTGGAGGTGATCTCCTCGTTGGCCGAGCGCAACTCCTCGTTGGTCGCTTCCTGTTCCTCGATGATCGCCTGGAGCGACTCGCGTGTCGCCGACAGTTCCTCGCGCAGCTTGGCCAGTTCCTTCTGCTCGGCGGCGGGGACGGAACGGTCACCCGTTCGGCTCCGGCCTCCGTGTTTGCGGCTGGTCGGAGATTCGACTTCCGGCACCGGCTCGAAGGAAACGAGGTAGAACCGTTCCGAGGACGGCGGCACGGTGAACGGCAGCACTTCAATGTGGACATAGCCGAAGCTGCCGTTGAGCCGGACGCGGACGTTCTCCTGCCGGGCGCGGGTGTTGTGTTTCATCGCCTTGTTGAGGACGGCGCGCAGGTCGAGCATCAATCCTTCGCGCGCCAGTTTCAGGAGGTTCAACGTCGCTTCGCCTTGCTGGTGTTCCAGGTATGTCGCGGTGCGACCGCGGAACTGGAGCACTTCCAAATCGCGATTCACGACGACACCGGTCGGGCTGTAATGCGTCAGCACCAACCGGTCCGCCTGCCGCTGGATCTCGGACGTGCCCGGGCCGACTTCCACGGAGGCAGGGAGTGCCGCCGGCACCTCAGGTTTGATCTCCGGCAGGACGTGTCCGAAGGTGACCGCCGGCCGGGTGACCATCGTCCGTTTCGCGTAGAACTTGGCTTTCTTGTCCACCAACTCGAACAGGTCCGCGGCCGCGCCGGGTGTTTCCGACGCGCCGAGCAACAGGAAGCCGTGCGGCTTGAGCGCGTAGTGGAACACGGGAAAGACTTTCCGCTGCAACGGCGCGTCGAGGTAGATCAACACGTTGCGGCAACTGACGAGGTCGAGATTCGAAAACGGCGGGTCAATGGTCAGGTTCTGGCGGGCAAACACGCACATCTCGCGGATCGACTTGTTGATCCGGTAGCCCGAGTCGGTCTTGACGAAGTACCGGCGCAACCGCTCCGACGACACGTCTGCCGCGATGCCCGCCGGATAGAAGCCCTGCCGGGCCCGGTCGAGGGCCTTGAGGTTGATGTCCGTGCCGAAGATCTGGATCGGGAAATGCGCCTTGGCCTCCGCGAGGAATTCCACCAGCGTGATGGCAAGGGAGTAAACCTCCTCCCCGCTGGAACAGCCCGGCACCCAGATGCGGAGCGCTTCTTCCGGCCCGCGGCCTTTGAGCAACCGCGGCAGAATCTTCTTCTTCAGCACCGGGAACACGGACTTGTCGCGGAAAAAGCCCGTCACATGGATCAGGATGTCGTTGAACAAATCCTGCACCTCCGCGGTGTGCTTGCGCAGATAATCGGAATATTCCTGCAACGACTCAAACCGCCGCAGCGCCATCCGCCGGCGGATGCGACGGTCGAGCGTCGGGCGCTTGTACTGGGAGAAATCCACGCCGATGCGCTGGCGCAGGAGGGTAATGATTTCCTGAAAAGCCCGTTCCTCGCCGCGTGCCTTCGACGTACTGGGCAGGATCGGGACCTCCTCCCCCGTCGGCCGGCCGGCAACCGTGACCATTTCCTTCGCAATCTTGGCCGGAGCCAAAACGAAATCCACGCACCCCGCTGAGACGGCGCTGGCCGGCATCGAGGAGTACTTGGCCGATTTCTCATCCTGTGCAAACGTGATGCCATCGGCAGCCTTGATTGCCAGCATCCCGCGCGTGCCGTCCGACCCGTTGCCGGAGAGAATCACGCCGATGGCGTTCTTGCCCTCCTGCTGGGCAAGCGACTCGAGGAACTGGTCAATCGGCGCCCGCACTTCCTTTTCGGTCGCGCGGGGCGTGATTTTCAGCCGCCGCTGCGCGATGCGCATGGTCTTGTTGGGCGGGATGACATAGACCCGGCTCGGCTCGATCCGCAAATTGTGTTTAGCCTCCGCGACTGGCATCGTCGTCGCCCGCCCGAGCAACGTCGGCAACGCGCTCTCGTGGGTCGGGTCGAGGTGTTGCATCACCACAAACGCCATCCCCGGATTCGCCGGCAATGCCTGGAGCAGTTCTGTCACTGCCTCCAACCCGCCCGCCGACGCACCAATGCCGACAATCGGGAACGACTTGTCACTCCCCACCCGTTTCTTCACTCGCCCGCCACGTTTCATTCAAAGTCTCCTAAACTTGAGATGTTCTTCCCCCGACCGGGCACCACGGCGAGTTTCCGCAACGACCGCAAGGCGTCGATCACCGCGACTTCGGCCGGCAACGCATCGAGCAGTTCACGCTGGAAGCGCTCGCCAGTTCCGGTGGTCGGTCGGCTTCTGCTGATAGTGGGTCTTTGCGGCATGAGCATCTCGCTCCCCACGGCTTCTCCCCGCTGCAGCCTACCACGCAGAGGCCGGTGTGCCATCTCAAAAAACGAAATCGGCGGTCGGACTTTGCCCTACCGGAAAATCAGCCCCGACCCGATAGACAACCAGCCCCGATCGATAGAGTATGTGTTGCGACGATGGCGGTGAACCCCAAGTCGTGGAGGAAGTCATGAGTTTGCAGTATCCCAACGAAGAGCAAATCCGTGCCCGGGCTTACGAGTTGTACCAGCAACGCGGCGGCGACCATGGTCATCACATGGACGATTGGCTGCAGGCGGAGTATGAACTGGCCCAGTTGCCAGTGCGGCACTTGGCGAAGATGGCGAAGTCAAAACCGAAAGCCCAGCCGCGCTCCAAATCGCTCCTGCCCGTGGTGGCAACGGCGCTTCTGCTCAGCACCCAGATGATGCCCGGCATGAAGTAATCAGCCGACCGGCCAGAGCATTCTGCCTTCGCGCAAGAACGCAACGACCTGCTCGATTGTCTGGCGCGATTTCCGTTCCACCGCTTCCGCCGTGTTGAACGCGTTGTGCGGCGTGAGGATCACGTTCGGCCTGCCCATCAGGGGAAAACTCGCATTACCGGCCCGCATCGCGTTCGCCAGCCGGCTTTCATCCTCGTACACATCCAACGCAACGCCGGCGAGATGGCCTTCATCGAGCAACCGCACTAAATCCGCCGTCGGGGAAAGCTCGCCGCGGGCGATGTTCACAAACAACACTCCCGGCCGCGCCTGCTTCAGCCGCCGGTAATCAAAGTAACCGGCATTAACCGCCGTCAGGTTCATCGCGCACACGATGATGTTCGCCCACGGCAGACCGGCCTCGATGCCGGTGTCCGACCGGTCGGGAATGATGTCCACCCGCCGCACCTCCATGTCGAGCCCCCGGCCAATCTTCACGACTTCACTCCCGATGTGCCCGGCGCCGACGACGAGCAGCTTCTTCCCGGCGCATTCCGAGCCGGTCAAGTGATCGCGGTTGAACGTCGCGAAATGCTCCATCTGCGCCGGCAGCTTCCGCAACAACGCCATCCAAAACATCATCGCCTGCTCCGCCACCGCCCGGCTGCAATACAACGGCAGATACCCGCAGGGGAATGGCAAGCCGGTCAGGTGATCATAGCCGGTCGTCCGCGAAACCAAGCCCGCGAGTTTCCATCTCACCGGCACCCGCGACTGCGTCCGAATGCTGATCAACCGCGCCGGCGGCTCCGCGTGCCCCGCTTCCTGAATCGTCTGCCCCGTGAACCCCGCCCGCATCTCCGCCGGCAACAACCGCCGCAGTTCCGCCGCCTCCTCCGCGAAAGCCTCATAGAAAAAGACATCCATCGCCGCGACTTTACCAAACTGCTCCGCCTGTTGACACCCTTCTCCGCGCCCGGTACTATGCGCCGCGGTTGCAACGGGGACGATTAGCTCAGTTGGCTAGAGCGCTTCCTTGAC
>OMJI01000307.1 GCA_900299315.1 Verrucomicrobiota bacterium
AGGCTGCCGTGATTCGCGGCGCGTTCGGTGAAGCGGTCCATGCCGTCCCAACCGGAGTAGTCGCCATACAACAGCACCGGCTGCGGGTGCCAGCTGTGACCCTTGACCGGGCACGGTGTGCTGTGGTCGCCAGTGACGGCAATCACGGCCGGCTGCGCGGCCATCAACGCGCCGAGCGCTGCGTCGGCTTCCTCGATCGCGGCGACCTTGGCGGCGAAATTGCCGTCCTCACCGGCCATGTCGGTACCCTTCACGTGCACGAAGACGAAGTCGAACGTCTTCAGCGCTTGCACGGCGGCTTCGAATTCCTCTTTCACCGTCTGCGGTCCCTCGATCTTCTTCATGCCGACGAGCTGGGCGAGGCCCTTGTACATCGGGTAGATGGCGATGGCGGCGGCCTTGAGCCCGTAGCGTTCCTCGAACGTCTCGATCTTCGGCTGATGCGCGATGCCGCGGAGCAGGAAACCGTTGGCCGGCTTGCAATTCTTCAGCAGCGGCAACGCCTGCTTGTAAAACTCCGCGACGACCTTCGCGGTCTTGGCGGTCTTCGCGCTCTTCTTGACCGGCTTTGCCGCGGCGATGGGCAACCCTTCGCGGTGCGGATCGGTGTCGGTCAACGGGCCTTCGAGACCTTTGCCGCGGAAGACCACGACAAAGCGGTGACCTTTACCGGCCTTGATGATGATCTCGACGTCGCCGATTTTTTTGATCTTCTGTGCCAGCAACGCGACCTGCGCTTCGCAAATCTTCGTGTCGATGCGACCGGCGCGGCGGTCGCTGACGAGACCCTTGGCGTCGAGCGAGCAGAAATTGGCGCGCGCGGCCACATCCCCGGCTTTCAGGTCGATCCCGAGTCCCAACGCCTCGATGACGCCGCGGCCGACTTCAAATTCGAGCGGGTCATAACCAAACAGGCCGAGATGACCGGGGCCGCTGCCGGGTGTGATACCGGGCGCGACGGGGATCAGCCGACCTTGGGCACTGTGCTTGGCGAGGGCATCAAGGTTGGGCGTGTGGGCAGCTTCGAGCGGGGTTTTGAACCCGTTTTCCTCCACGGCGATGTCGCCGAGACCGTCGAGGACCACCAACGCGAGCTTCGTGTCGTTCGGAATCTGCAGACTCTTGTACAACGCATCAATTTTCATAAACCTCTTAATTTCTCCTTGAAAACGGGGCTAATTCGGGCCACGTTGGCACACGCTCGCGGCCTTTGTCAAAGCGGAAACGTGACGGACTTGCCCAATCAATCAATCGCTTGAAAACCTCCTTCCTCGATAAACTCATCGGCCGCATCGACCGGGTGGATCCGCAGAGCCTGCAGAGCTTCGTCCTCAAACTTTCCCGCGAAAAGGGCTTCCTCGAAACGCTCTTCAACACCATTCAGGAAGGCATCATCGTCACCGATGCCGAGGGGCAGATTAACTACCTCAACGCCGCCGCGTCGCAGATGCTCGGCGTCGATGCCGAGGTCGCAGCCGGCGAGTCGCTCTCGAAATACCTTCGCGACCTTGACTGGCAGAAAATCTGGACGGCCGACCAGTCGGAGTGGCGCAAGGTCGTTTCGCGTGAACTGGAGGTGTTTTACCCGCAGCACCGGATTCTCAGCTTCTACATCGTGCCGCTGGCTGACGAGGAACACAGCCTCGTCACCGGCATGGCCGTGATCCTGCGCGACGTGACCGAGCAACACGCCCACACCGCGACGACCATTGAATCCGAGAAGCTCAACGCTCTCACCCTCCTCGCCGCCGGTGTGGCGCACGAACTCGGTAACCCGCTCAACTCGCTGAACATTCACCTCCAGTTGATGGAGCGCGAGGCGAAACACCTGCCCAAGGAGAAAGCCGACCGGCTGCGCGAAAACCTGCGTGTGGCCCGGGAGGAGATTGCGCGGCTGGACAGCATCATCACGCAGTTCCTCCGCGCGGTGCGCCCGACGAAGCCGGACCTGCAACGGGCGTCGGTGAACGATGTGCTGGCCGAGACGTTGCAATTGCTGGAACGCGAGATTGCCGACCGGGACATCTTGCTCGAACGCGAATTCGGCGAGGACCTGCCGAAGATCCTGCTCGATCGGGCGCAGTTGAAGCAGGCGTTCTACAACGTCATCCGCAACGCGCTGCAGGCGATGCGGGCCGGTGGCATCCTGCGCATCGCCACCAGCGGCGTGGACGCCCATGTCACCATCACCTTCACCGATACCGGCCACGGCATCTCGCCGGAACAGATCGGACAGGTGTTCCAGCCCTATTTCACCACGAAGAAGAAAGGTACCGGCCTCGGCTTGATGATCGTCCAGCGCATCGTCCGCGAGCACGGCGGGACGATCGAAATCGAAAGCGACCCTGGCCGCGGCACGACATTGCGAATCCGATTGCCCGTCCACGAAAAGCGAATGCGCCTTTTGGAGTCCGGTAAATGAGCCAGCAGAAGCCCACAATCTTGATTGTCGATGACGAGCGGAATACCCGGGAGGGGTTGGAGCGGGCGTTGCGCGAGGAGTACCGGGTTGTGCTGGCGGAGGATGTGGCGAAGGCGTTGCAGGTCTTGGAAGCACAGCCGGTGGAGGTGTTGCTGACGGATCTGCGGATGCCGGGGGATGACGGGATGAAGTTGTTGAAGCGCGCGCAGTCGCTCCCGCAACCCGACCGCGCGCGGTCCAGACAGCCGCCCCCCCTTCCTTCCGCCAGCGCCACAGCCCGGGGGTCGATTCCTCGCCCCGCCCCCTTCCCCATGGCGCCGCACTCCCCGCAC
>OMJI01000308.1 GCA_900299315.1 Verrucomicrobiota bacterium
CAATCGGCGGGATGCGGCTGGTGCCGTCGAAGCTAGACGAGTCGTTGCCGTTGATGACATAGCCGAAGTAGGCTTCGATGTTCTTGATCAACGAATCCGTGAACTCATATCGGCCGTTGATGAAGAGCGCCTGGATGTCGTTGAGGTGCGTGCTCGAGCCCGAGCCAAACGAGCTGCGCTCACCCAACCGCGCGTAGACGACGTCGATCGTCAGCGGGTAGTAGTCCAACACCAACCGAGCGGCGTCGAAGTTGTACTCCTGTTCCGCGCTGCTGAAGATCAACCCGTGACCATAGTTCAGGTACTGACGGCCAACCTTCAGTGTCATCGGAGCATAGAACATCTCGCTGAACTGAACGTAGGCTTCGTTGATACCGAGATCCCAGCCGCGATTGATGCGCCGGTTTCCAACGCCTGCCAAGCCTGCGCCTGCAGAACCACCGGGAGTATCCCCAAGGCCCGTTTCGCTTTCCACTGCCTCATCATTGCTGCCCCACAGACCTTCGGCCCGCAGGGTCACCACTGCAAGGATGTGGTCTTCGAGGTCGGCTTCCACCGTCACGCGCGTCCGTTGGCTGATGAAGTTATCTTTGTTCTTTACTTGATCTTCATCATCACTACCGGCCGTGTTGACGAGTTCATACCCGCGGATGCGGATATCACCGCTGATGCGGATGTTTTGTACGTCAGCGAATGTGTTGATGGCCAGCCCCACGAAAGCAGCCAGCACAACCATTTGCTTTACTTTCTTCACTTTGTCCTCCTGTTTGTTTGCGTTCGCTGCTCTAAGGATGCCCACGCATCCTCGTTTTGAGGCCGGCCTGCCTGGCTAAAGGCAGACATTCCCTCAAGCCTCCGAAATCCCCCAACAAATCTTCATAGAACGAAGATGGTGCTGACGCCGATGCTATCTGCGTACAATGCGCCACCTCCTTCCGAATGCGCCACGAACCGTCGACTTCGATACTTCTCCTGCGAACGAGCCGCACTATAGGGCTTCGTTCAAAAACACGTCAAGCATGAAAAATTGGCTGCTTCCCATTCACCCAAAAGGGGTTATCCCTACTTTTCGACAGGAAGTGCAGGCAGTGAACCGGACGGACCTGCCGCTGGGGTCGTTGGGTTGGGCGCGGTCGACAAATTTCGCCCCAAGGTTGTCCAGCGCATGTAGGCCTCCATCTGCGCGCGTGTGCCCTGAGCCATCGCCATGACTTCTTCGTACTTCTGGCGTGCTTCCGGCAGTTTGCCCAAAGCCTCAAGACACCTCGCCACACCCATTGCGGCGTTCAAAGTGACGTAGCCCCGTGGGTTGCTGGTCAAAATCTGCTGGTACTGATCCAAGGCGCCTTGATAATTCGCCTGAGCTTCCTTGATCGCCGCCTGTCCCACAAGTGCTGATGGCACAAGTGGATGCGAAGGAAATTGCTCCAGTAGCTGCTGGTATTTCTGCGCTGATTCAGGGTACTTGCCGCTCGCGTAGTACGCATCAGCCAACCGGACCAGCGCTTGGGCAGCCACCTCCTGCCGGGGATAGTCCTGAACGATCTGTTCCAAGCCGGTAATATCGCGCGCCGTCGCCAACCGGCTGGCAGCCTGTTCCGAACGTTGCTCGGCGTTGCGCTGCCAGACGTAGGCGGCTAAGCCAAGCCCGGCAACGATGAGAGCGACCGTGGTGATTTTCTTCCCGTGTTGCGCCCAGAGCAATTCAGGGTCGAAATCCTGAACCACCCGGGGATCCGTGCCTGTCGATTCCGTGGCCATAAAGTTCGGGCATTCTTGTGATTTACCGAGAAAAGGCAATCACTTTCGTTGGCGCAACACTTCGATGATCCGCTCCGCTGCCCGGCCGTCCCAATACTTCGGCACCCGGCCGCGCTTGCCGTGACCGTGGATGGTCTTGCGGGCTTCCTCAACGATCCGGGCGTGGCTCGCGCCGACAATCGTGTTCGTTCCCTCCGTGACAGTGACCGGCCGCTCGGTGTTGACGCGAATTGTCAGGCAGGGTGTACCCAGCACTGTGGTTTCCTCCTGTACCCCACCGGAATCGGTTAGCACAACCGTGGCGCCGGTCATCAGGCACAAGGAATCCAGATAGCCGACCGGCTCGATGAGCTTAAGGTTGGGCCACCGGCTGACTTCCTCCCAGAACCCAAACTCCTCCAGCCGCGCCTTGGTTCTCGGGTGAACGGGAAACGCCAGAACGAGTTCCTTCTGGATCACATCCAGCGCGGACAGAATCTCCGCAAACGTCTCGCGCACATCCACATTGCTGGGCCGGTGCAACGTCACGAAACCGTACTTCCCGGTCAAACCCAGCCGCTGCCGGATCTCCGATTTCAGGCTCTCGGCCTTCAATTTCAGCAGCGTGTCGATCATCACGTTGCCGACAAAATGAATCTTCCCGTCGTCGATTCCCTCCCGGAGCAGGTTCACGCGGGCATCCTCGCTGGTCGTGAAAAGGTAATCGCTCAGCGCATCCGTGACCACCCGGTTGACCTCTTCCGGCATCGTCCGGTCGTGACTCCGCAACCCCGCCTCCACGTGCGCCAGCGGTACGCACAATTTCGCCGCCACCAACGCCCCGGCCATCGTCGAGTTCACGTCGCCCACCACGACGACGAGATCCGGTCGGTCCTTCAACATCAACTTCTCCAACTCCACCATCACCTTCGCCGTCTGCTCCGCGTGCGAACCCGACCCCACGCCGAGATACACATCTGGCTTCGGCAACCCGAGCTGGTCGAAGAACAACTGCGACATATTATCGTCGTAATGCTGGCCGGTATGCACCAGAACCGGGTCGAAGTGCGCCGGATGCTTCCGGTACTCGACCATCAACGGCGCGATCTTCATGAAGTTCGGCCGCGCCCCGACGACGTTAAGAACTCGCTGTTTCATTCGCCTCGATCAGTTTCGCCAACGCATAATACATCCACGCCTGCGTCCACCGCATGTAACAAATCTTGTTCACGCGCGCTCCGGTGCGCTGATACCAGAAAAAGCCGCGCTCGTCCCACATGTTCTCCACCACCCAATACGCGACCCGGTTGGCCTCCGCCACTTTGCCAAATGCCAAGAACGTCAAAATCCCCACCGCCGAACAATGCGCATCCACTGGCCAACGCCGGTCGTGATAATACAACGGCTCCCCGTCCGGTCGCCAAAACGTCCGCTCCCAAAACTCAAACCCACGCCGCTCCGCCTCCGGGAATCCGCCTAATTCCCGCAATGCCAGCAACGAATAGCCGGTATGAAAATTATCAATCCACTGCTGATTCTCCGCCTCACCGTAACACCACGAACCATCCGGCCGCTGCCGCTTCACCGACCATTCCATGCAATCCCGCCGCCCCAGCAACGCCGCGCCAATCATATTGATGTTATGCACCTGCGTGTCCGAGCCGGGGATGTACGTGATCCACCCGTCCCGCATCAATTTCCCCTCCACAAACTCACGGACATCACACCCCAGCGCCTTCGCCGCGAACGCCGTGCAAATCAGATTCGACGTCCCCGCCGGCGCATAAAACGCCCGGGATTGCCAGGGGAACGGATACCCCCAGCCGCCATCCGGATTCCGCAACGCCGCCAGCCGCGGCCTTAATTCCGGATTCACCATCGCGAACAACGCCAGCCCCTTCGCGTTCGACGTCGGCTTGATCCCGCACACCGTCCGCAGGTTGACCTGGCTCCGCCGATGCAACTGCGTCCAAGCCTGCCGCGCCAGTTTCCCCGGCAACACCCGCGCCACCGGCGAGTTCAACCCATCATACGGATCAAACCCACACCAATCCCGCGCTGCGCAGAAGTCATGCAGCTTCTGGAAGGTCTCCTTCACAACAGGATGGCCGCACCCGACTGCATCGCCTTCAAAATCGCCAACGTCGCCCGGGTGCTCGCGATGATTTCCTCGAACGGAATCGGCATCGGCCCACCGGCTCTCACGGCAGCGACGAACTGCCGGACTTCCTCGGCCTGACCTTTGTCGGAGAAATCATTCACGACGAGTTGTTTCCCGCCGCCGAAAACCTCGAGTTGCTCCTTCTCCACTCCGCCGTTCGCGACCGAGAAATAATCCACGCTGCCTACCGACCCATCCGCAAACCGCAACGCCACCTGCACGTTGTCCGCGCCGAATCCCTGCGCGAAGACGCTGACTGGTTTCGCCTGCGCTGCGAATTGGAGGTAATCCACAAAATGACAAACCTCACCGAGAATCCGCCCGCCGCCCTTGACCGGGTCGTTCGCCCAGTGATCTTTCGGCAGCGGCCCGGCATTGACCCGGTAGCGCATGACCCGCGGCCCCGGTATCTGCCGCACCCCGGCCGAGAACGGCGCAAAGCGCCGGTTGAAACCCACCATCAGCCGATCGATGCCGGCCTTCAAAATTTCTTCCAACTCCTCCTCGCGCAAGCAAAGCGGTTTCTCGCAGAAGACCGTCTTACCGGCCTTCAGCGCGGCGACGGTAATCTCCGCGTGAAAATCGTGCCGGGTCGCGACGAGGATGGTGTTGATGGCCTTGTCGGCCACAACCGTCCGCCAATCCGTCGTCGCATTCGCAAAACCAAACTTCTCCCGCGCCTTCTCCGCCTTCACCCCGGTTGCCGTACAAACCGTCGCGAACGACACATCCTTGTTCGCCTTGAACAACGGCAGCAACACACCCTGCGCATAGTTACCGGCTCCGATCGCGCCCAGAAGTACCGCCGAATGTGGGAGCGGCCTGAGCGCCGCGACCATCTGGGCACCAAGGCCCCTCCTACTCTCTGGATATTCAATCAACACTCCCACAAACCGCTCACCCGACTTCCCAGTGATCAAATCATACGCCTTCACCGCGTCACTGACCGGGAACCGATGCGTGACGAGCGGTGCGAGGTCCAAACGCAGATTCAGAAATGCCTCCATGTTCCGCTGCTCGGTCCAGCGCACGTAGCCCACCGGATAATCGACGCCGTACTCCTCGTAACTCGGATCGTATCGACCCGGCCCGGCGCTGCGGCTCAATCGAAATTCCAATTCCTTCCGGTAATACACATCCCGCGGAATCTCCATGCCGGTCACGCCGACCATGACCACCCGGCCGCGGTCGCGACACAGATTCCCCGCGAGCACCACCGGCTCATTCGTCGGTGCGCTCGCCGTAATGATCACCGCGTCCATCGAGTCTGGCTGCGGCTGTTCAACCCCGGGCAAAGTGACGGCCGGGTCGTACCCAAACACCCGGCAACCCGCCGCCTTCAACAGCAACACCGTCAACTGCCCCACCAGTCCCAAGCCAATCACCCCGACATTGTCACCCAGCCGCACGTCCGCCTGCCGGACGCCTTGCAGCGCAATCGCCCCCACCGTCGTAAACGCCGCGGCTTCCAAGCTCACAGACTCCGGCACGCGGGCACACAGATTCTTCGGCACCACCACAATCTCCGCGTGGCTCGCGTAATCCTGCCCCGCGCACGCCACCCGGTCGCCCACCGCAAATTCTGTCACGCCATCGCCGACCGCTTCCACCGTCCCGGCGCACGAGTAGCCGAGCTGCTTCCACTGATCGAGACGTGACTGCACCTTGCGAACGGCGGCCGTGAGTCCTTCTTTCTTCACGGCTTTGAAAACCTGCCTCGCCAAGTCCGGCCGCAACCGCGCCTTGCCGAGCAGCGACGCCTGGCCCATCTCGACGGTCGATTTCTCCGTGCCCGCGCTGACGAGCGAGAACGCATTCCGCACCAACACCATCCCGGGCGCCACCACCGGCGCCGGCACCTCGACGAGCTTGATCTCGCCGCTCTTAAAATCCTGAACGAGTTGTTTCATAACTCCGACACGATGAACCGAAACTTACCATGCTTCGTCCGCTCAATCCGCTCCACAAATTCAAACCGCACGGCGACGCCATCCCCGAGCCGTTGCCGGGCCTCGGTCCGTACGATCGCTTCGTCCTGGCTCGAAAAACCGTCCGCCCGGACCACGCGGCACACAATCTCGCTCAGACTTTTCTGCACGATTTGTGCCTCCCGCACATGCTGGACATCTTTGAACAAATGATCCAGCCGCCCCACCTGCCGGCCGTCGGGCGTGCGTACATAATCCTCCACGCGCCCTTCAATCCGGTCAATCAAGGGGAACCCCGTCCCGCCCGGCTTCACCACCGCCCGGTCGCCGACCCGGTAACGGATCAACGGCATCGCCCGGTTGTTCAACCCCGTGCAGATCATCGTCCCATCCGCCTTCAACTCCAGCACTCCATAATCCGTCCGCTGCCGGAGATTCCCCTCTGCATCCTCCACGATATTGCACGTCATCTCCGTCTGGCCGTACCAGTTGAAAACCTTCACCCCAAACGCCCGCTCAATCGCCGCCCGTTGAAAGTCCAGCAGCGTCTCGCTCGCCGTGAACACCGCCTTCGGCCGGTAACTCACTCCCGCCTGCGCCAACAAATA
>OMJI01000309.1 GCA_900299315.1 Verrucomicrobiota bacterium
CGGTCGGCGCTCGTCGCGACGGCCAGCTTGAGCTGCTTGCGTCGGCAGCTCGCGATGAACTTCTTCACGCCCGGCAACGGCTGGAGTTGGCCTTGGATGATCTGGAGATAAATCTCGTACGTCCGCAACTTGTCGCGCGGCATCGTCAACTTCACGCCGAACTTCTCCGCCACGCCGCCGAGGAACCGGTCCTCGCCCGTGCCCACGAACGGCTGGAAATCCGCGTGCGTCACCGTGAGCCGGTAGGTCTCCGCAAACATCCGGCACGCCGCCTCCGCGATGAACGGTTCGCTCAGGCACAACACGCCATCCATGTCGAAAATGATGCCGCGAATCTCCCCAGCCATGCGCGCGAGATTAACATCCCCCGCCTGATTCGCAAGCTCCCGGCTCAAAACAGCGAGGCCTGCCGCCGGTAGCTCGTCGGGGGTTGGCCGACCCGGGCTGTGAACAGCTTGGAGAAGTAATACGGGTCGGCGATTCCCACCGCCTGGCCAATCTCGCCCACGCTGAGATTGCTGGTGGCGAGCAGGGTTTTGGCGCGCTTGATCCGCGCGGCGATGACGAACTCCATCGGCGAGGTGTGAAGTTGGTCGCGAAACTGCCGGTGCAACCATGACAGGCTGCGACCCGCCACGCGCGCGGCCTCGGTGAGATAGACCGGCTGCGCCAAGTGGCTGTCAATGAACTGCAACGCCCGCTGCAGATCCGGTGGCAACGCGAGGTGCGGTTCGCTGGGGCGATTGAAAAACTTCGTCAACTCCTCCACCAGCAAGCGCGCCAACACGCGCTGCTTGGCTTCCTTCGGTCTCTCACCATGCCAATGACGAACGATGTATTCACAAAGCGACTTCAACGCTGGCTCGCCGTCGAACCGCCCGCGCTTCAACCCCTTCAATCCCGGCCACGGTGCATCCCGGCGTTTGTCCGCCAACTCCGGCAGTTCCCCCGGTCGATGGGCGACCAACCCGACGAATGGCAGGCCGGGGTTCTGGTGCGGAATGATGTGAATCCCCGCAAGGAAGAACGGCTCGCGCGCATCGGCGGTGTACTGGATGTCGTGTTTCCACGGCAGCAGGCACACATCGCCGGGCTGAAAGTCCCATTCCTGTCCATCCACCCGGACCCGCCCGCGACCGGCTCGGCTCCACAACACCATCCGACTCCGCACGCAGGGGTTGTGGATGCGTTGCCGGCGGCCGAATTGGAAGTCGTTGGCATACGCAATCACTGGAGACGCCGTTGGCATGACAGAATAATACCAACGATGACTCTCCCACTCCATTCCCAATTCAGTGCAGTCGAGTATTCTCTTGTAAATATGGCAATGACTCCAATGAACACCTTGCAGGAACTGGCGGATGACACGCCATTATTAGACAACCCGACCAAACTGCGTGCCGTCGCTGCCGAACACGGTTTTCTCTTCTTCCGCCGGCTGCTCGACCCGGCCGCCGTGCGGGCGGTCAGGCGCGAAGTCCTGGCTTGCTGCCAGCGACACGACTGGCTGGATGATTCCGCGCCGGTCGACGAGGGTGTGGCTCGACCGGGATTGGTGGTGTTGGAGGGCGATGACCGGCAGCGTCCGTTCTATCTCGAACTCCAGGCCTGCCGGCCCTTCCACGCACTGGCCCAGCACCCGGCGTTGCTCGACTTGTTCGCCAAACTGTTCGGCGAGCCGGCGCTCGCCCACAGCCGGAACATCTGCCGGACAATCTTCCCGAACACGAGTCAGTTCACCACGCCGGCCCATCAGGATTTCGTCCACATCCGCGGCACGCCGGACACGTGGACGACTTGGATCCCGCTGGGCGACTGTCCGCGAGAACTCGGCGGACTGGCGGTGACGCGCGGCTTGCACAAGGCGGGGTTCCTTCCCACGAAATCCGCCTACGGTGCCGGCGGCGCCGGCGTGGACGTGCCGGCGGGCACGGAATGGTTCACAACTGACTACCGGGCGGGCGACGTCATCACCTTCCACAGCTACAACGTCCATCAAGGTCAGGACAACCGGACCAACCGCATCCGGGTATCCGTCGATTTCCGCTACCAGCCGGCCAGCCACGAGATTCATCCGAGCTCCCTCCTGCCGCACACCTGCGAGAAATCGTGGGACCGGATTTACGCCACGTGGCCGGACGCGAACGACCCGTTGAAGAACTACTGGCTGAGGAAACCATGACCGCCCGTGAACGTGTTCGCGCTTTTTTTGACCGGCGCATTCCTGACCGAGTGCCGATCAACTACATCGGCAATCCGGGAATTGATTTGCGGCTGAAAGAGCATTTCGGACTCGCCGCGAACGACGAGGAAGGACTCCGGCAGGCGTTGGAAGTTGATTTCCGCTCGGTGGAGGCTCCGTACGTAGGGCCGCCGCTGCATGCCCCTCAACCGGGACTGGAGGTGGATCCGGTCTGGGGTTTCCGCCAGATTCGCGTGGAACATGAAAGCGGCGCCTACCACGAAATCTGCGAATGGCCGCTCGCCAATGCAGACGAAGAAGCGTTGCGCCGCTGGCCGTTGCCATCCCCGGATGATTTCGATTACAGCGTGGTGACCAGCAATGCCGCACGCTGGCGCGATTACGGCGTCTCGGCGGGTCGCCCGGTTACTGCGACACGATCAACTTCACCGGCCGCCTGCGCACGATGGAGCAGGTCATGTTTGACTTCGCGACCAACGACGAACCCGCGCTGGATTTCATGACCCGCCGCCAAGCCGTGGAACTGGAAGTCCTGCGCCGCACACTCCAGGCCGGGCAGGGCAACATCAGCTTCCTGTGGATTGGCGAGGACCTCGGGACACAACGCAGCCCCATCATCAGCTTGGAAATGTTCCGGCAGCATTTTCGGCCCCGCCTCCAGCGGTATGTGGATCTCGGCCGGGAGTTTGGCATCCCGGTGATGATCCATTCCTGCGGATCGAGCAGTTGGGCGTTCGATGATTTCGCCGCGATGGGCATCACGGCCGTGGACACGCTGCAACCCGAGGCCAAGGACATGGCCCCGGCGTATCTCAAGCAACGTTACGGCGACCGGCTCGCGTTCCACGGCATGATCTCCACCGCGGGCGCGCTCGCGTACGACACCCCGGCCGAGGTCGCCGCCAATGTCCGCGACGTCCTCGCCACCATGATGCCCGGCGGCGGTTACGCCCTTTCCCCCACCCACATGATCCAGGACAACTCCCCCACCGCCAACGTCCTCGCGATGTACGAGACCGCCCGGCAATTCGGCCGGTACAACTGATTGTCAGCCTCGCCGATTCGCGGTAGCATCCGCGCCATGTTCGCGCTGCTGATACCGACGGGGTCGGATCACGACCGGGCTCGCGTGCCGGTGGCGACGTTGGCGCTGATTGCGCTGAACATCGTCGCGTATTTCCTCTCGAACCTGCTCGACTACGAATCCATCTCCCACCGGCTCGGCTTTGTCGCGGCGCACCCGCAGTTGCATCAATTCATCACGCACATGTTCCTCCATGCCGGTTGGCCGACGCGACCGGATGCGGAGTGGACGGCGTACCTCAACAGCATCCTGCACATCGGCGGCAACATGGCGTACCTGTGGTTTGCCGGGAGTGACCTCGAAGACGCGCTCGGGCAGGTGAAATACCTGCTCGTCTATTTCCTCGGCGGCATCGCGTCGGCTTTGCTGTTCTGGGCGACGGCGGTGGCCGGGCATTTCCCGAATCTCGATGAGCCGGCGGTCGGCGCGTCGGGCGCGGTGTCGGCGTTGCTGGGGTTGTACCTGGTGCGGTTTCCGCGGTTCAAGATCCGGATCTGGTTTGGCGCGTTCATTCCCATCCCGCTGATCATGCGACAAGGCATCGCGCGGATCAGTTCGTGGTTTTTCATCGGGTTCTGGATCGGGCTGCAGATCTTCTTCGGCATTCAGGCGCTCGGGGCCGGTGGCGCGGAGGTGGCGTACTGGGGGCACATCGGCGGGTTCCTGCTCGGCTTGGCGTACGGGTTGAGCACGCACCAGTGGCGGGATGGACAACAGGAGTTTCTCTTCAAGGAAGCGGAGCATTTGTTCTACAAACAGAAATGGTACCCGGCCATGGAGGCTTACCAGGTGTTGGCGCAGAGGTATCCCCGGTTCGTGGACGCCTACATCAAGTGGGCGCTCTGCTGGGAATGCACCGGCAACGCCAAGCGCGCGGAGAAAGTGTTGTTCGACGCCGTGCAAGCCTGCCGGGAACAAGGTTGGCAGGACGAAGCAGACCGGCTGCGAACAGAGCTGGAGCACCTCGGCGCCGTGGCCGCGCCGGTCAAAGCCGAGCAAACACCGCCCGCCGCGACGCCAAACCTGATGTTCCGCCGGGAGTTTAAGTGGAAAAACAAAAAGATGTAGCAGCCGCCGTCCCGGCGGCAAGATCAGTAAAACAAGCCGCCGGGACGGCGGCCACTACACGTGGAGATTGAAATGAGCGACCAACAACCTGAATTCGTCGTCCCTTGCGGGAATCATCCCGACCAGCGTGCCACACACAACTGCATGAACTGCGGCAAGCCGCTGTGCATGGCGTGTGTCGACGAGCGCGGCTACTATTGCAGCGACGCTTGCAAGGAGGCGGTCCAAGCGGCCGAGCCGAGCGCGCCGCGCGACGCGAGCCTCGACAAGGTGGACGCGCAGATGGAACGCGGGATGGCTGTCGCCTCGTCCGTCGTTCGCAAACTCATCAAGCCGGTGGTGATCGCGGTGGTGTTGGTGGTGGCGTTCTATGCCTACCGGACGTTCTTCGGACCCAAGGGCACCGTCACGGTCAACGTCCCGGTCAACTCCGAGGTTGCGACATTCCACGCGGAGCTTGCCGGCCCGGATGCGGTGATTGTCCGCGCCAACGACGAACTGTACCGGCTCAAGCTCAGCACGCAGGCGAAGGAGTGGACCGTCAACCTGCAACCGTTCGAGCCGGAGCAGAACGCCGAAGGGTTCACCTACCGTGACCGGCTGGAGTACCTCGGCATCCGCGGCGACGAAGTCTGGCTGCGGTCGCGGGAGAAGTTGCTGGCATTCGATGCGGCGAGCGGCGTGAAGAAGTGGGAGGCGGCTGTCACTTCGCACTCGGAGACGTTGTGGGGCGATCGTTTCGTGGAAGTGAACCTCGCCCCCGCGCCCAAGAAAATTGCCGAGCCTGAGACTGAACCCGAGATCACAGCCGGTGATGCGGAGCAGTTCTCCGCAAGACGTCTCCTCGGTCTGGCGAAGGGCGAATCCCCGGCACCGAAATCTTACGACTACCTCGTCACTTTCCAAGACGCGCGTACCGGCGCCGCGGCCGGTAACGCCAAAGTCGCTTTCCCCCAGCATCCCACCGAGCAAGTGCTCGGCGACTTTCTCGTCCTGACCGGCGGACGCAACCTTGCGGTCTTCCGCACCGGCACCCAACCGCTCTGGCAAACGCAACTCGGCGCCGCGATCGTCCACGTCGCGCAAGGCGCCGATGTTGTTGCCGTCGCGACTGAGAAAGGTGTGACCGTCTTTGCCGCCGAGTCCGGTCAGCAACGTTGGGCGCGCGATGACCTCGCCGCGCACCGCGTCGCCATCGGGCCGGACGGCACTGTCTACGCGCAAGTTTACATCTCGCCCGATGACGCGAAAAAGGCGGAGGACAAATACCGGTTCGCGAAGGTCGCGCTGGCCGGCATGAGCAGCCCGTTGGCGCAGGTGCCGGTCTTGCTGAAGTTGGACGCCAAGGATGGCCAGACCCGGTGGGGCGTGCGCAACATCGGCACGCACGTGCTCTTCACCGGCAGCAAAGTCCTCGTGGCCGACGCGACTGAACAGATGAACCTGCTCGCCGCCAGCGGCCCGTTCCAAGGCTACTACAGCGTCCGCCAGATCAACCCGCGCAACGGCGACGATGTCTGGTCGTACGTCGCGAAAGGTCTGCTTTACGAAGCGCACACCGCCGATGAGAAACCGTTCCTCATCGCCGCCGAAGACCTGCCGTCCGGCCGCAAGAACCCGGTCGGGACGTATCTGCTGCAAGTGGTGGAAGGAAAGTAGTTCGGGAGGGCCACGCTCCGTCGTGGCCGAACAACAGCGGACGCGACGGAGCGCGTCCCTCCAAGGTCAGAACTTCCAGATCCACTCGGCGCTGTTGTATTTTGCCGCGTCGATGGCCGGTAGGGATTCCATCCGCCCAGTCACACCCCACGCCGCGAGCATGGCTTCCCGGATCGCGGCGGGCGTGACGACGATGTTGCGGACGAAGTCGGTGTGCGGGCGACTTTGCCGGTAGTCAGGCTGCTTGGACGGCATGCGGAGGTACTTCGCGATGAGCGCGAGGTCGAACTTGTAGAGGAAGGTGCCGTGGAACAGAACGTACCGGCGTTTGCGGCGCTGGGAGTTACCGGAGAATTTCCGCCCGTCGGCAGTCAGGTCGGTAAATCCCTGCACGTTTACCGGCATCCCGAGCAGTTTTTCCATCGCGGCCCGGTTGCGCTCCATGATGAAGCGGTTCGTCTCGGTGACATTCTCGCTGGGCGCGGGGATGACGAGCGCGTAGTTGTAGCAGCCGGGACCTTGAAGGACGGTCCCGCCACCGCTGCAACGCCGGTAAATGGAAATGCCATCGGCCCGGCACACCTCGACATCGACCTCGGTGGCGATCTTGTTGGAGTACCCGACTACGACGAAGTAGTCCGGTGATTCCCAGAAACGCAACACACCCTCACCACCGCTCGTCTCGGCCAGTTCCAGCAGCGCTTCCTCGCAGGCGAGGTTTTCGGCGGGCGTCGCGTAGATGTGGTCGAGGAGTTTCAATTGCCGGTGGATTTTTGGGTTGGCTGCGACTATAACTGCTCGCACATGTCGCAGGAAATCAAAACCACATCCGACACGGAATTGCAGCGCTGGGTCGAGTCGCTGGAGCAGGTGTTGGGAACCGTCTTGAAACGCGAGTCGGAGCAGGCCGCCTTGATCATGGACCGGCTGGTCAACCGGCTGCGTGAGTCGGGCGTCAACGTCCCCCGCCCCGTCAACACTCCCTACGTGAACACGATCCCGGCCGAGGACCAGCCCGCTTACCCGGGCGACCGCGAGATGGAACGGAAGATCAAGAGCTACATCCGGTGGAACGCGATGGCGATGGTGGTGAAGGCCAACTCGTTCACGAACGTCGGCGGGCACATCTCCACCTACGCATCGCTGGCGACGTTGTACGAGGTCGGCTTCAATCATTTCTTCCACGGCGGCGACAACGGGCGCACGGCGGACATGATCTATTTCCAGGGCCACGCCTCGCCCGGCAACTACGCGCGGGCGTTCCTCGAAGGCCGGCTCAACGAGCAGCAGCTTCACAATTTCCGGCAGGAACTCGCCGAGGGCGGCGGGTTGTCGTCGTATCCGCACCCGTATTTAATGCCAAGTTTCTGGCAGTTCCCGACGGTGTCGATGGGGCTCGGGCCGATCATGTCGATTTATCAAGCGCGCTTTAACCGGTATCTCAAGGCGCGCGGCCTCATCAGCGGCGAAGAGGCGAAAGTGTGGTGCTTCATCGGCGATGGTGAGACCGATGAGCCGGAGACGCTGGGCGCGTTGACGCTGGCTGCCCGCGAGAATCTCGACAACCTGATCTGGGTCGTGAACTGCAACTTGCAGCGGCTCGACGGACCGGTCCGCGGCAACGGCAAGATCATCCAGGAACTCGAAGGTATGTTCCGCGGCGCGGGCTGGAACGTCCTGAAAGTCATCTGGGGTTCCGAATGGGATGCGCTCCTCCAAGCCGACCATACCGGCTTGCTCGTGAAGCGGATGGAGGAAGCGGTGGACGGCGATTACCAGAAGTACGTCGTCGAACCCGGCAGCTACATCCGCCGGCATTTCTTCGGGAAGTACCCGGAGTTGCTGGGGCTGGTCAATTCGCTCACCGACGCGCAGCTTTCGAAGTTGCGGCGCGGCGGTCACGATCCGAAGAAGGTGTACGCCGCCTACAAGGCCGCGACCGAACACAAGGGCCAGCCGACCGTCATCCTCGCGAAGACCGTCAAAGGCTACGGCCTCGGCGAGGCCGGTGAAGGCCGGAACATTTCGCACCAGCAGAAGAAGATGAACGAGAAGGAACTCCGGGAGTTCCGCTCGCGCTTCGAGGTGCCGATCGGCGACGAGGAAGTCGCGGAGACCCCGTTCTACCGGCCGCCGGCGGACAGCCCGGAGATGAAGTATTTGCAGGAGCGGCGCCAGACGCTCGGCGGCTATCTGCCGGCGCGGACGAATCGCGCCCCGGCGTTGAACATCCCCGGCTTGGAGATGTTCGGCGAGATGCTCAAGGGCACGCAGATGGAGCAGTCCACGACAATGCAGTTTGTCCGGCTGCTCAGCCTGTTGCTGCGGAACAAAGAGATTGGCCGCCACATCGTGCCGATCATCCCCGACGAGGCGCGGACGTTCGGCATGGACGCGCTGTTCCGCGAGATCGGCATCTACTCGCCGAAAGGTCAGCTCTACGAGCCGGTCGACAAGGCGTCGCTGCTTTATTACCACGAGGCGAAGGACGGCCAGATTCTCGAGGAAGGCATCAACGAAGCGGGTGGCATGTCGTCGTTCATCGCGGCCGGCACCGCGTACGCCACGCACGGCGTGCCGATGATTCCGTTCTTCATCTACTACTCGATGTTTGGCTTCCAGCGCGTCGGCGATTTGATCTGGCTGGCCGGTGACATCAAGGCCAAGGGCTTCCTGCTCGGCGCCACGGCCGGTCGGACCACGCTGAACGGCGAAGGCTTGCAGCACGAGGACGGGCACAGTCTGTTGATGGCCAGCACCGTGCCGACCGTGATGGCCTACGACCCGGCATTCGGCTACGAGTTGGCCGTGATCGTGGCCGACGGCTTGAAGCGGATGTACCGCGACAAAGAGGAAATCTTCTACTACATCACGCTCTTCAACGAGAATTACCAGATGCCGGCGATGCCGGAAGGCGCGGCGGATGGCATTCTCAAGGGACTCTACAAGTACAAGGCCGGCGAAGCCGGCAAAGCGCACAAGGCTCACCTCCTCGGCAGCGGCACGATCATCCACTCGGCGCTCAAGGCGCAGCAGATTCTCGCCGAGCGGTACAACGTCAGCGCCGATGTCTGGAGCGCGACCAGCTATAAGACGTTGCGCGGCGAGGCAGTCCATTGCCAGCGCTGGAACATGCTCCACCCTACCGAGCCGCCCCGGAAATCGTATCTCGAAGCCACGTTAGAGAAAGAGACCGGCACCTTCGTCGCCGTAAGCGATTGCTTGCGACTCGTACCGGACCAGATCGCGCCGTGGGTGCCGGGCGGGTTGTTCACGCTCGGAACCGATGGTTTTGGCCGCAGCGAGACGCGCGCGGCGCTGCGGCGATTCTTCGAAATCGACGCTGAGTCCACTGTCATCGCCACGCTCTACGCACTCGCCAAGAAAGGCGAAATCCCGCGTGAAACGGTGGCGCAGGCGATCAAGGATCTGGGCGTCAACCCCGACAAAGTCTACCCCTACTTCCTATGAACCCGTGGACTCGACCGATAGTCGCCGCCCTGATCATCTCCGCCGTCGGCGCCTGTGGACTGAGTTTCTTGCGGAGTCAGCAACCTTCGGAAGAAGTTGGAGGGCCACGCTCCGTCGTGGCCGAGCCGCCGGTCGTGCACACGGACACGACGGAGCGCGTCCCTGCAGCGCTTCCAGAGGCACCACCTGTAGCCGCGCTTGATAAGCGCGGCCCGGAGCCTAAACCAGAGTCGGAAAAACCGCGCTTACCAAGCGCGGCTACAGAAGCTCCGCCTCCCACTCCTACTCCTGCTCCTGCTCCCGTCGTTGCCGCTCCTCCGTCCACCACCACCGGCGTCGTGAAATTCGCCGGCACGGCACCCCGGCGGGCGATCATCAAGATGGACGCCGATCCGAAGTGCGCGGCGATGCATGCGGATGAACCACCGGCTTCGGAGGAAGTGGTCGTCAACACGGACGGCACGTTGCGGAATGTGTTCATCTACGTGAAGGCCGGGCTGGAGGGAAAAACTTTTCCGGTGCCGAAGACCCCGGCAGTGATCACGCAGCACGGCTGCGCCTACCGGCCGCGCGTGCTCGGCATGATGGCCAAGCAACCGTTGCTCATCCGCAACGACGATGACACGCTCCACAACGTCCACGCCCAGCCCACGAAGAGCAAAGAGTTCAACGTCGGCCAGCCGAACCAAGGGATGGAAACCATCCGCACGTTCGCGGCGCCCGAAGTGATGGTGAAGTTCAAGTGCGACGTCCATCCGTGGATGGCCGCGTACATCGGTGTCGTCGATAACCCCTACTACGCGGTCACCGGCGATGCCGGGACGTTTGAATTGAAGGACCTCCCGCCCGGCACCTACACCCTCGCCGCGTGGCACGAGACGCTCGGTGAACAGCAGCAGACCGTAACCGTCCCCGGCAGCGTGACATTTACCTTCGGCCGGTAGCGGCGCCCTTCAACGAGCGTCACCAGCGGGCAACTGTAGCCGAAGCGTGAGCTTCGGCCGAGGCTTACGCCTCGGCTACAACGGCTGCCCAAGGCTTCCAACTCCATCAGCCGGTAGCTCGGCTATTTACATTCCCGCGCGGTTCCTCTAAGTATGACGGACTATGGACATCAAACTCCCGCGCCTCGGTGAGGGCGCCGACTCGGGCATTGTCGTCAGCATTTTGGTCAAAGAAGGCGACCATGTGCAGGCGGAACAGCCCATTCTCGAACTGGAAACTGAAAAGGCCGTCGGCACCATTCCCTCGTCCGCGGCCGGTACCGTCACGAAAATTTACGCCAAGATCGGCGACAAACTCAGCGCCGGCCAAAACATCCTGGCGCTTGCCGAGGGCGGTGGTGTAGCCCCTGTAGCCGCGCTTGATAAGCGCGGCCCCGTGGCCACCTCGGTTCCAGCAGCGCCCGAACCGCGCTTGCCAAGCGCGGCTACAGTACCAGCTCGGCAAGTTCCCGGCATCCCCGTCGCCGCGTCGCCCACTGTGCGCCGGTTGGCGGCGGATTTGGGAATCGATCTCACGCGCGTCGTCGGGACGGAACCCGGTGGGCGCATCACGCTGGCGGACGTCCGAGCGTACATCGTGCAACTTCAAGCGGGCGCACCGGAGCCCGCGGTCGCCGCCGCGCCGGTGATCGAGAGCATTGATTTCTCGCAGTGGGGCCCGGTCAAGAAGACGCCGCTCACGCCCATTCGGCGGACGATCAGCCGGCGGATGCACGAGTCGTGGAGCAACATCCCGCACGTCACGCAGTTCGACGAAGCCGACGCGACGGTCTTGTTGGATTTGGTGAAGAAGCACAAGGCGACGTTCGAGGCGAAGGGTGTGCGGCTCACGTTGACGCCGCTCGTGATGAAGGCGGTGGCCGCGACGTTGCAGAAGCATCCGATTTTCAACACCAGCCTCGACGAGGCCACGCACGAGTTGGTGTACAAGGAGTACTACCACCTCGGCGTCGCGGTGGATACCGAACAAGGCTTGCTCGTGCCGGTCATCCGCGACGTGAACAAGAAGAGCGTGCTCGAAATTGCCAAGGACTTGGAGCAACTCGCCGAGAAGGCGAAGCAACGCAAGCTCAGCGGCGACGAGATGAAAGGCGGCACGTTCACCATCTCGAATCAAGGTGGTATCGGCGGAGCGCATTTCACGCCCATCGTGAACCGACCGGAAGTCGCGATTCTCGGCATCGGCCGCGGCGCGTTGAAGCCGGTAGTGAAGGACAAGACGCGCATCGAGCCGCGCGTGATGATGCCGTTGGCGCTGTCGTACGACCACCGGGTGATTGACGGTGGCAGCGCAGCGCGGTTCATCGTGGACTTGGTGCAGGCGCTGGAAAATCTTAACGAGCCAGTCTTGTAGGCCGCTTCTGTGAAGCGGCGTAAGGCGGACGCCGACTCGCAGAGTCGGCCTACATAAAGTGGAAACATAATGGAATCGATCCAAACTCAGATCGTTGTCGTCGGCGGCGGCCCGGGCGGGTACGCGGCGGCGTTTTACGCGGCGGACAAGGGCAAGAAGGTCATCCTCGTCGAACAGGAACCGCACCTAGGCGGCACGTGTTTGCGGGTGGGCTGCATTCCCTCGAAGGCGTTGCTCCACGCCGGCAAGATGATTCACGAGGCGAAGGAGTCAGCCAACCGGGGTATCACGTTCGGCGAGCCGAAACTCGAATTGGCAAAGCTGCGCGAGTGGAAGCGATCGGTCGTCGCGAAGTTGGCCGGTGGCGTGGCGACGATTGCGAAGGCGCGCGGCGTGCAGGTGTTGCACGGGCGCGGACATTTTGAGAACTCCACGACGTTGCGGGTGGAAACGGAGGCCGGGCAGCAATTCATCAACTACGAGCAGGCCATCATCGCGGTCGGCTCGAAATCGGCGATGCCGAAGGCGTTCGATCTCGGCAATCCCCGGATCATGACCTCGACCGAGGCGCTCGAAGTCGAGGAAGTCCCACAGGATTTGCTGATCGTCGGCGGTGGCTACATCGGCATGGAGCTCGGCACGGTGTACGCCGCGTTGGGCAGCCGCGTCGTTGTGGTGGAAGCGTTGCCTTCGATACTGGCCGGCGCCGATCCCGACCTGGTGCGGCCGGTGGCCAAGTACGCGGAGAAGGCGTTCCGGGAGGTCCGGCTCAACACGAAGGTCGCGAAGATGGCGACCGCCGGCAAGCAGATCAAAGTCATCTTCGAGGGCGGCAAGGAAGAGTTGTACGATCGGGTGCTGGTCTCCGTCGGGCGCGTCCCGAATTGCAGCGACCTTGGCCTCGAAAGCACCAAGGTCAAACGAGACGACAAAGGTTTCATCAAGGTCAATCCCCGGCAGCAGACCGATGACCCGAACATCTACGCCATCGGCGACGTGGTCGGCGGCGCGTTGCTCGCCCACAAGGCCGCCCGGGAAGCCCGGGTGGCAATCGAGGTGATTGCCGGCGACTACAGCGAGTTCACCGACATCATCATCCCGGCGGTGGTCTTCACCGACCCCGAAGTCGCCTGGTGCGGTCTGACCGAGGCGGAAGCCAAGGCGAAGAATATTCCGGTCGAGGTAGCCAAATTCCCGTGGAGCGCCTCCGGTCGCGCGCTTAGCTTCGACCGGACCGACGGTCTCACCAAGCTCATCGTCGATCCGGAGACGGAACGCGTCCTCGGCGTCGGCATCTGCGGCCACGGAGCCGGTGAGTTGATCTCGGAAGGTGTGCTCGCGATCGAGATGGGCGCGACCGTCCGCGACATCGCCCTGTGCATCCACCCCCACCCCACGCTCTCCGAGACGATCATGGAAGCCGCCGAGGTTTTCTACGGTCACTCGACCCACACGTTCACGCGCAAGAAGGCGTGAAGTTTTCGCGCGCGGGAAAAACTTTAAGCACGCCGACGGCTACGCGGGGGCTTTGTCGCGCGCGTTGATCATGCTCGTGCGGATGAACGGGATCGCGAAGTCGGCGAAGCGCTGCGTGGTCTGGCCGATTTCGTACATCTTGAGCGCCTCCAGCAAGCCGGTCGTCCCGGCCTCGTAGAGACTATGGGGATTAGCCTGACGGGCTGCGATTTCCACAGCCAAAAGACGTATCCGGGCGTCGAAGAGGTGGACGAGTTCCTTGCGGGCGTTAAAGCCCAGCATGCCTTTCGCCTTCTTCAGCAACTCCTCGGGCACGACTGTCTTCGGTTGTTCGCGCCGTGACAGCGCGTCGTAATTGATGTGAATATCCGGCATGGCTCCCTTTGGTATGCCTGAGTTTAGCAACTCCGGTGCCGCCACCTAGCGTCAGGGCTAGATGTGCAACGCCCGCTTGTCCACTGCCAACGCCGCTTCCTTGAGCGTCTCCGCCAACGTGGGATGCGCGTGACAACACCGGGCAATGTCTTCGCTGCTCGCGCCAAACGCCATCGCCGCCGCCGCCTCGGCGATCAAATCGCCCGCGCGCGGCCCGATGATGTGCACGCCCAGCACCCGGTCGGTCTTCGCATCCGCCAAAATTTTCACGCGACCCTCGGTCTGGCCCAGCGACCGCGCACGGCCGTTCGCGAGGAACGGGAACGAGCCTTTCCGGTAGTCCACGCCGGCCGACTTCAAATCTTCCTCCGTCTTCCCCACCGCCGCGATCTCCGGCTCCGTGTAGCAGACGCCGGGGATGCCGTTGTAATCCACATGACCGTACCCGGTCACAATGTGCTCGACGCACGCGACGCCTTCCTCCTCGGCCTTATGCGCCAACATCGGCCCGCGAATCACATCGCCGATCGCGTAGATGCCTTTCGCCGACGTCTCGAAATGATCGCCGACCGGGATCCGCCCCTTCGCGTCGAGTTGAATCCCGACCGTCTCCAAACCGAGCCGCTCCGTGTTCGGCACGCGCCCGACCGCGAGCAACACCCGGTCGCACGTCACCGGCCCGCTGCCATCGCACTCAACGACGCAATCGCCGTTCACCACGCGGGCCGACTTCACCTTGCAACCCAACCGGAACTCCAGCCCCTGCTTCTTGAAAATCTTCAACGCTTCCTCGGCCAACTCGGCGTCCATCCCCGGCAAGATACGCGGCAGGAATTCCAACACCGTCACCTGCGCGCCCAACCGGCGCCAGACCGAGCCAAGCTCCAGTCCGATGTAACCCGCGCCAATCACCACCAGATGCTTCGGCACCGCCGGGTACGCCAACGCCTCCGTGCTCGTCCCAATCCGGTCGCCATCCAACTCCACGCCCGGCAACATTGCGCTCTTGCTACCGGTCGCGATGAGGATGTGCTTGGCAGAAATCTCCGTGTCGCCCACCTGCACCTTGCCGGGCCCGGCAATCTGACCGTGACCGGTGTACCGAGTGACCTTGTTCTTGCGGAACAAGCCATCGATACCCTTGGTGAGCGTCTTCACCACCTCATCCTTGCGCGCCAACATCACCGGCAAATCCAGTTCGACCCCGCCGACCTTCACGCCGTGCACCGCCAATGCGTGCTTCGCCTCGGCGTAGCGCTCGCTCGATTCCAGCAACGCTTTCGACGGAATGCAGCCAACCCGCAAGCACGTCCCGCCCAGCGGCGCCTCCTTCTCGACGCACGCCACATTCAAGCCTAACTGCGCCGCCCGAATCGCCGCCACATACCCACCGGGCCCGCCGCCAATCACCACCAAGTCGTGTGTCACTGCCGTCATGGAATCTCCAATTGCCGATAATCTCCCGCCTGCATCTCCTGAACGGCCGCCCGCAGCAACGGTGCGGCTGCCTCAATTCGCCTCAGTTTGTTCGTGGACAACTCCAGAATCGCCATCTTCCGACCGCGCAGATTTTGCTGATACCGCAAATTCTGATCCGACGTTACGAACAGGTCGAACTGACCTTCGGCCTGTTGCAACAGTTCGCCATTCTCAATACCACCCCAGCCACATTGCTGCGCGTTGCGACAGACGTGATCGCCTAAGAGCCGACGCATCGGCCAAGGAACGCACTCATCGAGCAGAATCCTCACGGCGTGAGCAATGCGGCTTCCGACTCTTCCAACACCCGGCACGCCATGTCACGGCTGACCGCGGGGAAACACTCCAAGAATTCATCGAGGGTGTAGTTGTCCTCCAGATACTCAAACAGCGTCTTCACCGGGACCCGCGTTCCCTTGAAAACGGGCGTCCCCCCAAGAATTTCAGGGTCAACTGTGATCAGTTCGCTCGTCTTCATGGGGACACTATATCACACCTCGAGCAGCATCAGGGACGGGTTTTCGAGGCATTCTTTGACGCGCTTGAGGAAGGTCACGGCTTCGCGGCCGTCCACGAGCCGGTGATCGTAGGTCAAGGCGACGTACATCATCGGGCGGATGACTACCTGACCGGCGCGCGCCACGGGACGATCCTGAATCGCGTGCATGCCGAGGATGCCGGACTGCGGCGGGTTGAGGATGGGTGTGGAAAGCATCGATCCAAAGATGCCGCCGTTGGTGATGGTGAACGTGCCGCCCTGCAACTCGTCCGGCTTGAGTTTGTTATCGCGGGCGCGCGCTCCGAAATCAGCAATCACCTTCTCCACCTCGGCGAAGCTCAGCCGCTCGGCGTTGCGAATGACCGGCACCACGAGGCCTTTGCCGCCGCCGACCGCGATGCCGATGTCGTAGTAGTTCCGGTAGATGATGTCAGTGCCGCGAATCTCGGCATTGATCTGCGGCACCTGTTTCGCCGCGTCGATCACGGCCTTCACAAAAAACGACATAAACCCGAGTTTGATGCCGTACTTCGCGGTGAACTGCTCCTGATACTGCTGCCGCAAGGCCATCACCGGCGCCATGTCGATCTCGTTGAATGTCGTCAGGGACGCCGTGGTGTGTTGCGCCTGCACGAGCCGCTCGGCGATCTTGCGCCGCAGCAGCGTCATCGGCACGACCTCTTCCTCGCGCCCGGCGATCTGGATGGCGGGTGTTGTAGCCGCGCTTGGCAAGCGCGGTTCTGGAGGCGGGGTTGCCGGGCCGCGCTTATCAAGCGCGGCTACAACGTCTTCTTTCAAGATGCGTCCACCGGGGCCAGTGGGTCTGACGGTTTTCAAATCCACCTTGGTTTCCGCGGCGACGCGCTGTGCTGCCGGCATGACGCGCGGTTCCACTGGCGCGGCGACCGGCTTGGTTGCCGGGGCAGACTCAGCGACGGCGCCTTCTTCCATGTAGCCGATCACTTCGCCGACGCGGGCCTTGTCGCCCTTCTTCTTCAAAATCTTGGTCACCTTCCCGCCGACCGGCGCGGGGATTTCGACGGTAGCTTTCTCGGATTCGATGACGACGATGTTCTCGTCCTTGCGCGCCGCGGCACCTTCCGCCTTCAGCCAATCGCCGATCTCGACTTCCGTGATGGATTCGCCCACCGCCGGTACTTTCAATTCGACTGCCATTTGCAATCCTTTCTAACGCTGCTTCGTTCCTGAAATGGTTTCGGTGCGTGCGCGCGGGCCGGCATCTTCGCTGAACGCGCTGACGAGCAGGCGTTCCTGTTCGATCCGGTGGGCTTTCGCGGAGCCAGTCGCAGGGCTTGACGATTCGGGCCGCGCGAGGCCGGTCAGCGGGAAGCGGTTGAACAGCGACATGCTGCACGTCACGCGCAGGAACCGCCACGCGCCCATGTTTTCCGGCTCGTCCTGCACCCAGATCACGTTCGTCCCGTCGGCGTAGCCGGCCAGCGCGGCTTCAAGTTCCCGAGCCGGGAACGGATACATCTGTTCCAACCGGATAATCGCCACGTCGGTCAGTTTCATCTCTTCCCGGCGGGCGAGCAAATCGTAGTAGAGCTTGCCGGAGCACAACAACACCCGGCGCGCATCCCGCGTCACGACCGGGTCGGGGATGACGCGTTGAAACCGACCGGCCGCCAGTTCCTCCAGCTGGGAGACGGCGCGCGGATGGCGCAGCATGCTCTTCGGCGTGAAGACGACGAGCGGTTTCCGCCACGGCCGGACCGCCTGCCGGCGCAACACGTGGAAGAATTGCGCGGGCGTGGAGGGCTGGACGACTTGGATGTTGTCCTCCGCGCACTGCGCGAGGAACCGTTCCATCCGGGCACTGGAATGTTCCGGGCCCTGACCTTCAAACCCGTGCGGCAGCAGCAAGACCAAGCCGCTCAACCGCCGCCACTTGTCCTCCGCGCTCACGAGAAATTGATCGATGATGACTTGCGCGCCGTTGACGAAATCGCCGAACTGCGCTTCCCACATCACGAGCGAACTCGGGTAATCGAGGCTAAAGCCGTATTCAAACCCGAGCACACCGGTCTCGGAGAGCGGACTGTTGATGATCTCGACCAGGGCCTGATCTTGCGAGAGATGCTGCAACGGCATGTGCCGGGTGCCGCGCTCGTAGTCATGCAAGACCGCGTGCCGGTGGCTGAACGTTCCGCGTTCGCAGTCCTGCCCACTCAACCGGATCCGCACGCCCTCGGTCGCCAGCGTCGCAAACGCCAGCGCCTCGGCTGCTGCCCAGTCGAGCGGCTTCTCGCCGCGCGACATCTCGCGGCGCGTTTCGAGCAGCTTCACAATCTTCGGGTGCGGCGTGAACTTGGCCGGCACCTGCGTCTGCAATTCCAGCAACCGCCCGAGATGCAACGCCGAGACGCCGGTCTCGCTGTCCGGAACGCTCGCATCACCGCCCCCGGTATACTTCCGCCACGTGTCGCGGCCCGGCTTGGCCGGCGGCGGACGGCTCGACTGCTGCAATTCGTTTTCGAGCTCGGTGCGGCGCTTGGCGGCAATTTCCTCGGCTTCCTCGCGCGAGACGCCGTGGAGTTTGTGGAGATGATCCCAGTAGCCTTCCCAGACCGGCTTGCGCTCCTCGATTTTCTTGTAGAGCAACGGCTGAGTGAACGATGGTTCATCGCCTTCGTTATGGCCAAGCCGCCGGTAGCAATACATGTCGATCACGACATCCATGTGGAACATCTTGCGGAAATCCATCGCGAGTTGGATGCAGTGCGCGACCGCCTCCGGGTCTTCGCCGTTCACGTGGAATATCGGGGCCGGCAACATCTTCGCCACGCTGGTCGCGTACATCGCCGACCGGCCTTCGAGCGGTGAGGTGGTGAAGCCGATCTGGTTGTTGACGATGATGTGAATCGTCCCGCCGACCGTGTAGCCGGGCAGGCGCGCGAGGTTCAGCGTCTCTTGCGTCACGCCTTGGCCAATGAACGCCGCGTCGCCATGAATCAGGAACGCCAGCCCGCGCTCGCGCTTCGCATCGCCGGTACGGTCCTGCTTGGCGCGCAACCGACCGAGGGCGACCGGGTTCACAAATTCCAAATGGCTCGGGTTGAAGCAGAGAGAAAGGTGCAGCTTGTGACCGGCGCTGGTGACCCAGTCGTTGCTGTAGCCCATGTGATACTTCACATCGCCGCCGCGCATCAGGTCCGGGTCCTCGTCCTTGAACTCCCGGAAAATCTCGCGCGGACTCTTGCCGATGATGTTGGCGAGCACGTTCAACCGGCCGCGATGCGCCATCGCCATCACGATTTCCTGCACGCCCTGCTCCCCGGCTTTCTCGATCGCGAGGTCGAGCAACGGAATCAAACTCTCCGCGCCCTCCAACGAAAAACTTTTTGCGCCGATGAACTTCTTGCGGATGAATTCCTCAAACACCACCGCGTCCGTCAGCCGCGTCAAAATCCGCAACTGCGTCTCGCGCGTCAGCGTCGTGCGGTTGTACGAGCCCTCAATGCGTTCCTGCAGCCAGTGGCGCATCTGGAGGTTGTCGATGTGCATGAACTGCGCGCCGATCGACCGGCAATACGTGTCGCGCAACCGCTGCAAAATCTCGCGCAACGGCAGCCGGCCATTCCGCTTCATCGTCTCGCAGACAAACTGCCGGTCCATGTCCGTGTCGTTGAATCCGTAGTATTCGGGGTCCAACTCCGGCACGTACGGCACGAAATCGCTCAGCGGATCAACCTTGGCGAGAATGTGTCCGCGCACCCGGTAGGCGCGGATGAGCCGGTCAACGCGATGCTGGAGCAACGCCGTCTGCTCGTCGTTACCGCCACCGGCCGCCGCCGCCACGCCCGGGTTGAAGATGCTCCCGGCCCGGAACGACGGCCCGAGTTGCGGGGAGCGCTTCTCCTTCTCGCCGTTCGCCAGCCCCTGAAAATACTCCCGCCACTCGGCCGAAACCGATTTTGGGTCGTTCAGGTAATCCGCGTACAACTGCTCGACAAATTCCAAATTGGCGCCGTTGGGAAGCCCGACAGTTTCATTCATCAGTCACCGGCGCGCACCATACCAACCCCCCGCCCACGACGCAACATTGCCAATGCCGGCCGGGGTTGCTAATACTCCGCCCCATGAAGAAATTGCGCGTGGTGCAGGTCGGCGTCGGCGGATTCGGCGGGTACCGCCGGGAACGGATGCGGGAGACCGGGTTGTTTGAGTTGGTGGCGGCGTTTGATTTGAACAAGGACGCGCTCGCGGCGGCGCAGAAGGACGACGGCGCGAAGCCGGTCGGCTCCTTCCAGGAATTGCTGGAGCAACCGGGAATCGAGGCGTTGATCATCTCGACCGGCGCGAAATTCCATGCCGAGCAGACGCTGGCGGCGCTGGAGCGCGGGTTGCATGTGTTCGTCGAGAAGCCGTTGTGTTCCACACCCGACGAAGTCCGGGCGCTGATCGCCGCGCAGAAGAAGACCGGCCTCGTGGTCGGCGTCGGCCACGGCGATCACAGCCACGATGCGGTCTCGGCAACCATCCAGAAGATCATCGCGGATGGCACGCTGGGGACGATCGCGACGTTCGAGAAAACCACCGCCCACAACGGTGGCCTGCACATCAAGCCCGGCGACTGGCGCGGCGATCCGTTGAAGAATCCGGGCGGGATGTTGTTCCAGTGCGGCGTGCACGCGCTCCATGAGTTGATGTTCTACTTCGGGCCGATCCGGGAGGTCTTCAGCCAGATGCGCTACGACGTTCACACGACGCAGACGGCCGATGTGGCGTGCTGCGTGTTGCGGTTCGAGTCGGGCTTGATCGGCACACTGAACGCCTATCACGTCACCCCCTACCGGCACACCTTCAACCTCTTTGGCACGAAGGCGAACCTTTATCGGGACGAGCGTTTCTTCGATGAAGGCGTCAAGCTCGCCCTCCAAGTCACTCGTCTCGACGGCTCAAAAGAGCCGCACCAGCCGGTGGCCATCACGGAGAAGTCCGACGCTTGCGGCAATCTCCGCAGTTTCTACAATGCCGTCCGCAACGGCGGCACACCCTACCCCTCACTGCTCGACGGCGCGCGCGCGGTGGAAGTCGTCTTCGCCGCCGAGGAATCCGCCAAGACCGGCAAACTGGTGAAAGTGAACGCACTATGAGTTTTCCAAAGAATTTCATCTGGGGCGCCGCCACGGCGTCGTATCAAATCGAAGGCGGCGCGACGGCCGACGGCCGGGGGCCTTCCGTCTGGGACATGCTTTGCCGCAAGGACGGCGCGGTCTGGAACGGCCACACCGGCGACGTGGCCTGCGATCATTACCATCGCTACCGGGAAGACGTCGCGATGATGAAACAACTCGGCCTGCACGCCTACCGGCTTTCCATTTCGTGGTCGCGCGTCTTGCCGAAAGGCACCGGCAAGGTCAACGCCAAGGGCCTCGCCTTCTACGACCGGCTCGTGGATGAACTGCTCGGCGCCGGCATCCAGCCATTCGTCACGCTCTTCCATTGGGATTTGCCGCACGAGCTCTATTGCCGGGGCGGTTGGCTGAACCGCGACAGCGCCGATTGGTTCGCCGACTACACGGTCATCATCGCCAAGAAACTCGGTGACCGGGTGCGGAACTGGATGACGTTGAACGAGCCGCAATGTTTCATCGGCCTGGGAATGCGCGACGGCATTCACGCTCCCGGCGACAAGCTCGGCTGGGGCGAAGTGCTCCGCGCTGCGCATCACAGCCTGCTGGCGCACGGGCGCGGCGTCCGCGCGTTGCGGGCGAATTGCCGGGCCAAGCCGCGCATCGGCTACGCGCCGGTCGGCGTCGTGAAAATGCCGGCCAGCAACTCCGCCGCCGACATCAAGGCCACCCGGGCCGCGATGTTCGCCGTGAAAGCCGGCAGTCTCTGGAACAACACGTGGTGGATGGACCCGGTCTTCTTCGGCAAGTATCCGGTTGACGGCTTGAAAGCGTTTGCGTCGTATCTGCCGCCGATCGAGTCCGGTGACTTGAAGACGATCAGCGCGCCGCTGGATTTCTTCGGCTGCAACATTTACAACGGCGAACACATCCGCGCCGGCGATCCCAAGCCGGTCCAACTCCCGCCCGGTCATCCGCTCACCTCGTTCTACTGGCCGGTCGTGCCCGACTCCCTCTACTGGGGCCCGCGATTCTTCTACGAACGCTACAAGCTGCCGGTATTCATCACCGAGAACGGCCTCGCCAACAGCGACTGGGTCGCGCTCGACGGCAAAGTCCACGACCCGCAGCGCATCGATTTCACGGCCCGGTATCTCCGCGAACTCCGCCGCGCCATCACGGACGGCGCCGATGTGCGCGGCTATTTCCACTGGTCGCTGATGGACAACTTCGAGTGGGCGGAGGGCTTCAAGCAACGGTTCGGGATGATCCACGTCGATTACCCCACCGGCAAACGCACACCGAAGGACTCCTACCACTGGTACCGGCAAGTCATCGCCGCCAACGGCACCCAGATTTAGCCGAGCGCAGCCCGGTAGGCGCGTGGTGTCTGGCCGGCAATCCGTCGGAACGCGGCGTGAAACCGGCTCACGGAACCAAACCCGGATTCCAACGCCACATCCACCATCTTCCGGTCGGTCGTGATCAGCAGCCGCTGGGCGTGGGAAACGCGCAGGCGCGTGACGTATTCCCACAGGCTCATGCCGCACCGGTCCTTGAAGACGCGCATCAAGTAGTTCGGATGCAATTTCACCACCCCGGCAATGTCGGCGACGGTCAACTCCTCCGCGTAACGCTCCCCAATCACGTGCGTCACCCGCTCAATCACATCGCCTGCCACAACACGCCGTGAAGGTGTGGCTCGCGCCGCGCCAATCCGCCGCACGCGCGCCTCCACTTCGAGCAAAACGATGTCGCGCAACTTGGGAAAATCCGCCGCCCATCCGGTGAGCAACCCGGCATCGAGTGGTTGTCGGACAAACTCGCCGGTCAGCAACCGTTGCCGGAAAGTCTCGCTGAGTTTCCATTGCATGACCCACGCGAGCGGCACGGTGACCCAAACCATTTCGGTGCGCGGCGCCGTGGCGACGAGCTGGTGCGGGACGCCGGCCCAGAACAACGCCAGCGTCCCCGGCTCAACCCGCTCAAAGCGGCCACCGAAGAAATACCGGAGTTCGCCACGCAGCACTTGATTCAACTCGATATCCGTGTGCGCGTGCGCTACCGGCATTTCCTCGGCCCATCCGCGCCAGACCCGGAAGCCGAGCGAGGGCTGGTTATGATGCGAGACATTCTTAGCCATAAGCGCGATGACTTTACCAGATGCTCGGGTTAGTGTGAACCCATGACGACCACCGCTGCCACAGCGTTCCCCCACATTGACGCCACCCGGCAGGACTGTATCACCGACGAGCAGGCGCAGTTCTTCCGCGACAACGGCCTGCTCGTCATCCGCAACGTCCTCCGCGGCGCAGAGCTGAAAGCCATGCAGGACGAGACGTTGCCATTCGTCCAGCGCGCGACGGGCGAGAAGGTGAACGACCCGGATTTCTTCTACGTGAAGCACCAGATTACCGGCAAAGAGACTCCCTTCCGCGTCGAGTACATCATCGACAAGACCAAGGCCGGCAAGTCGCTGCTCGGTCATCCGTTCATCCTCCGCAGCGTCGAGAAGTTGCAGGGACGCAACTTCATCCCGACGTGGGACAGCATGGTGTTCAAGACGGAGGGTGCCGGGGCCGCAATCATGTGGCACCGCGATGCCGGGATGGATTGCGTGGCGGACACGCCCATCTTCAACGTGGACTTCTACCTCGATGTCGCCGACATGAGTAACTGCCTCTGGGGCATCTTGGGCTCGAACCAGTGGACCCCCGTGGAAGCCCAAGCCCGCATCAACGCGCTCAACGAAGGCGGGTTCAAGACGGACGCCGATTGCGTGCCGATCCCCATGCAGCCCGGTGATGTGATCTTCCACAACATCCTCGCTCTGCACGGCTCGCCGGCGTCTCAAACCAAGCTGCGCCGCGTGGTGTACTACGAGTTCCGCGCCGGCGAAACCGAGCGCGCCAAAGGTCCGCACGTGCCCGAATACATCCCGCTCAAGCAAAAAGTCCTGCTCGCCTGCCTCCGCGACCGCGCCCACTCGCCGTACGCGAAGGGCGAGAAGCCGTTCGTCTACAACCCCACCCAGGACTTCGCTGCCCCCAGCCTCGGCACCGGCGAACAACTGTCGACCTACCGCTATCCCCACAACGAATACTGGCGAAAATCATGACGAACAACATCCTCTCCACCACCGAAGTCGAGCAGTTTGACCGGGACGGTTATGTGCTCGTGCCCGACTTGTTTTCACCCGCGGAAGTCGCCGTGATGATTCGTTCGGTCGAAGGCGGCAGCCGCGTGGCGGAAATGACACGGGGCACGGCCGACGCCACCGGCAAGAAGGCCCGCCTCGCCATCTGGCATGAACTGGGCGATGACGTTTGGGCTGCCGCTTCCACCTGCCCCCGCGTGGTCAACAACGTGCGGATCATCTTGCGCGAGGAGATTGCCTTCTTTCATGGCAAAGTCATGCTCAAGGAAGCCAAGAGCGGCGGTGCGTGGGAATGGCATCAAGACTACGGGTATTGGTACGATCAAGGGTACGTGTTTCCCCGCATGCTCAGCGTCTTCGTCGCCCTCGATGCCGCCACCAAGGAAAACGGCTGTCTCAACGTCCTGCGCGGCTCGCACGAGCTCGGCCGGCTTACCCACACGATTGTCGGCACGCAGACGGGTGCCGACCCCAACCGAATGCCACAACTGGAAACCATGTTCGAGCGCGTCGCCGTCACCATGTCACCGGGTTCCGCGCTGTTCTTCCACTGCAACCTGCTGCACACCTCCGCGCCCAATTTATCGGACCACCATCGGCGGTCCTTCATCATGTGTTACAACGCCCTCGCCAATCCACAACTCGGGGACAAGAAAACCAGTGCCCAAGTCCCCTGTCCGGTGGGTGCAGACGACGCCATCCTCAAGTTCGCTTGATTAGCCGAAACCGATGCCGCAGACTGCCGGCCTCATGCGCCTGCGCGATCGTGCCGTTTTTTATCGATCACTGAGTCAGCTCCTTGGTGCAGGCGTACCGGTCACGCGGGCGCTGGCAACGCACGACCATCCCAGCCTTGCCGGCTTGATCGAGCGAGGCGCCACATTCACCGAGGCGTTGGAATCGACCGGGTCTTTCCCGACTGCCGACCTCCGGCTCTTGGCCATCGCGGAAAAATCCGGTCGGCTCGATTTCACGCTCGCCGAGCTGGCTGATTTCACCGAACAACTCATCGCGATGCGCCGCACTATTCTCAGCGGGCTCGCCTTCCCGGCTTTGATCCTGACTGTGGCGGCGTTTGTCGTGCCGCTCCCGAAACTCTTCATCGACGGCACCCTGACCGGCTATCTCGTATCATCCGTCGGCTTCCTCGCCACCGTCCTGCTCTTGCTCGTGCTCCTCCTCCTGCTCATCCGCTCCCTCTCCCCGGCCACACGTGACCACCTCCTACGTCCGCTCCCCATCATCGGCCGGACGTGGCGCGAACTGGATTACTGGCGAATCGCTTCAAGCATGGAAATGCTCACAGCCGCCGGGCTGGGCGTGGTGGAAGCCTTGCGCGAAACGGCACCGCTCTGCCGGAGCCCGCGACTCACACGCGCCCTCGCCAGCGCCGCCGCCGCCGCCGAAACGCGCGGGGAACCGGTGAGTGCGAACTTGGGCGCGACCGGCGAGTTTCCCGCCGAGCTGGTCGCGTTGTGGGCGACCGGCGAACAAAGCGGCAAGCTGGATGAGATGCTGAACCGACTGGCGGAGCAATTCGCCGCCAGTTGCCAGCACCGGATGCAGGAACTGGCCCGGTGGTTGCCGCGATTGGCATACGCCGCGGTGTCGTTGTATGTGATCTTCCAGATCCTGCGGTTGGCGGCCAACTACGTGAGCCTGCTCAACGGAATCTAGTTGGCGACGTCATCCCCGGCGCCACCCTCGTCAATCTTGTTGGGGCCGCAGGAATAAACCCGGGGGGCCGAGTGGATGATGATCCGGTACGGCGTGCCCCAAGGATCGACAAACTCGCCGCTGGCATTCAACTCATTCGCTTGGGCGTCGATATAGCCCAACTGTTTCGGATTCTGCCCGCGCACATCACGCCCGAGCAACAGCGCGCAGATTTCGGCGGTCGTGCCTTCCGGGTAAGCGCCGTGTTCGGCGAGGAACAGATCCAAGGCGA
>OMJI01000310.1 GCA_900299315.1 Verrucomicrobiota bacterium
CGGTGACCAGAGCGAGCGTGATGGTCAGAGCTGTTTTAGAAATCCATCCCATCGTTGCTCCAATTCTTCAACGCTCACGCCGATGTGGTTGCACAGAGTGACGGCCGGTTCCTCGGCAAAGACCCCGGCGACCTTTTCGGGCGATGTATCCCGGTAGTAACGGAGAAGCGATGTGAACTGATCGCGCCACCGATCCTGCATGAGCATGTAGACGAGCGCCCAACTCTCGGCGTAAGCGGTTTCGACGTTGTTGTCGCCCAGCGAGAAGAAGCCGGACTCGTCCCGGTGATTCAACAAATCACGGAGCGGGATCAGGGCACCGGCTTGGCGGAAGGTCGCGAGCCGCTTGACCAAGGCGTCGTGGCGACGACCAATCTGGCTGGGCTCGCAGTATTGAGCCAGCCCTTCCGTCAGCCATGTTGGTTCGAGACCGGAGCCGGAATGAATCCGGTAGCTCTGGAAAAGTTGGTGCGCGCCTTCGTGCCGGATGAGGCGCTCGTTGAGGGACCGGGCTTCGAGAGCAACTTGCGAGCGCCACGCGGCGAGGTGTTGCTGCGCGCGCGGTTCGGACGCAACCCGGTGGTCGCGTTCCCTGGCATCGAGCTTGGAGCGGAAATCGGAGTACTGGGTGGTGCCGAGTTGGTTGAGCAGGACGAGCCGGTTGTCGCGATGGCTGAAGAAGCCGGCGCTATTGACCAACCCCGGCGCGGCGTGGCGGGCGTATTCACGAAAGGCGTTTTCGTGGGCGAAGAAGACAACTTCCACCGGTGGCGCATCGACCGGCTTGTTGATGACCGACGCGAAGTGTTGCTCGAACTGGCCGCGCAATTCGCCCAGGATCCGGATGATCTTTTCCACCTCGCTATACGATTCGTCGGTGACGATGCTGTAGGGCGGTGCCTTGATGAAGTGGAAACCGGTGAACTCCTCACTGAATCGCGCGTCGGCATCGGTGACTTCGTATTCACCCGCCGGGAGGGTTTCAACTCGGCGGACGGCATTGCGGTCGTAGGATGCCGTGATGCTGCCGGAGTAGCCAAAGGGTTCCTGCAAGCGGATGGCCCGGGAGCTTTCTGCGATCAGGCGGCCATCGACAGTCTTGCCGTTGCGGAGCGTGAGCCGGTGGGTGGCCCGGTCGGCTGAGATCTGCGCAACGAGACGTTGCTTGCAGGCTTGCTGAGCCGGCGTGAGGCCCGGCGGTTGAGGAGACGGAGCCCGGTATTCCTTCTCGACGACGACAGAAACCGGCGGCTCCACCACCTTCTGACAGGCGGTGAGAACGCCCAAGACGCCGAACAAAATGATTCGCAAGCGAGCCACATGTGCAGGGGAGCAGTGAATATGCCGCGACGACGACTTTGCTGTTGACCGGGTGTGCGCGGGTCTCTTATGTTCACAAGCGTCAGGTTACTCACGACGGTAAACAAATGACCCATGCTGGAGGAGCCATGAGAACGAGAACCCACCCAGTCCGCGCCTTGTTGGCCGGTACATTTTTCTCCTTTGCGTTTCTCAGTTTTGCCTATGGTCAAGCCGCGGTTCGGCCCGGCGATATCAAACTGAACGGCATCAAGCAGCAGTTGAAGCGTGCTCCCAACTACAGTTCTTCGGGAGGCGAACTCGGTGCTGAAGTGGCTGCGGCCAACAAACCGTGGCTCTCGATCGAGGTGGACTTCGGGACTGATATCGAGTGGGCGGACGATGTTCAGATCAAGTATTTCGTCCTGATGGGCGAAGGCCGCGAGGCGAAGATGTTTGTCGGCGAAGCGTCGCACATCAATGTCGCCAAGGGCGCCCACCATTACTCGGCGATGTTCATGCACCCGTCGGCGATTCAACGATACGGTCGTGGCAAAGTGGAGGCGGTTGCGGTACAACTTTATTATCAGGGCCGGTTGATGGATCAAGAAAGCGAGCCCAAGAGCCGCGCCCGGTGGTGGGAGCAGTTCTCGCCCACGACCGGTTATCTCTTGAAGCCGAACGACACTCCTTGGGCTTTGAAGGCGTTTGACCGGTTCGAGGCCTACAAATCCACTCCTTAAACTTTTACGCTTCGTACGGGAACAGATTAGATATCGGCAATGCTAGGACCTGAGCGAATACTGGGGTTGGACATCGGGGCGTCGACCCTCAAGGTCGGCGAGTTTCAGGTGGTAAAGAACCGCGGCTTGAAGTTGACGAACTTCAATCACGCGGAGTTGGGCCTTGATCCTGAGCACGAGGAAAACCGGAAGGCGCTGCTCGTATCCACCATCCGCAACATGCTCAAGGAACGCGGCATGGGCCGGCGCAAGACGGTGTTCAGCGTATCCGGTCAATCCGTGTTCACGCGGTTCGTCAAGCTGCCGCCGGTCGACGAGTCCAAAGTCGTCCAGATCATCCAATACGAAGCGCAGCAGAATGTCCCCTTCCCCATCGACGAAGTTGTGTGGGACTACCAGCTCATCGGTGCCAACGCCCAAGGCGAACTCGAAGTCGTCCTCCTCGCCATCAAGAGCAACATCATCGAGGAGTTGCATGATGGGATCGAGTCGGTTGGCTTGAGCACGATGAAGGTCGACGTCGCGCCGATGGCCTTGTTCAACTCGTTCCGGTATAACTACGGCGACTTGGATGGGTGCACGATCCTGCTCGATATCGGCGCTCGCACGACCAACTTGCTGTTTGTGGAAAAGAACAAAATCTTTTCCCGCTCCATCCCGATCGCCGGTAACGCCATCACGCAGAGCATCGCCACCGAGTTCAACACGAAGTTCACCGATGCCGAGCAGTTGAAGAAGAACGTCGGATTCGTGGCGCTGGGGGGTGCTTACGAGGAACCGGAAGACCAGACCCAAGCCCGCGTCAGCAAGATCATCCGGAATGTGATGACCCGCCTGCACGCCGAGGTGGGACGCTCCATCAACTTCTACCGGACCCAACAAGGCGGCAGCGCACCGACGCGCGTTTTGTTGTCTGGTGGCAGTTCGATCATCCCGTACACCGACCGGTTCTTCCACGAAAAGATCCAAGTCCCCATCGAGTATTTCAATCCGTTCCGCAACGTCGAGATTGACGCTTCCATCTCCCGCGAGCAACTGTCCAAGTCCGCCCACTTCTTTGGCGAAGTCGTTGGCCTCGGACTCCGGCAGCTTTCCGAATGCCCCATCGAGGTCAATCTCCTACCGGCGAGTTTGAAGTCCCGGCGTTCGGGCGAGCAGAAGCGCCCGTATGTCGCGGCGACGGCGTTGTGTGTGTTGCTGATTCCCCTTTCCTTGCTCGCGTATCACACCAAGGTCTCCCAGATCCGCGAGCAGGAGTTGAACGACACCCGGACCTTGGCGGACCAGTACAGCCGGACGAAGAGCGACATCGAGAACGAAACCGCGAGGATTGCTTCCATCCGCAAGAACGCAGATGAAGTTGCATCCGTCGTTGGCGACCGTTCCCGGTGGCTTGTACTCATGCAGGACATCAACCGGCGCTTGGACCAGATTCCAAATCTCTGGGTGACGGCGGTGTCTCCCATTCAGCCGACTGCGACCGAAAACGCCCCGAGCTCCGGTCGTGGTCGGCGCGGTCCTGCAATGCCAATGCCGGAGATGAGGCCGGGCATGCCGACCGGCCCGATGTCCATGCCCGCTCCTAACGCGACACGCACTCCATCGGCGGGCATCGCTGAGTTGCGCATCAACGGCGAAGGCCGGCACAGCTTCAATAACCCCGCGGAGGACCTGGAGCTTGTGGAGAGGTTTACGGAGGCTCTGCGGAATTCTCCCTGTTTTGAAAAAGAGGGCGTGGAGATCGTCGAGCCACCGCCGGCAATGACGGATAAAGAGACCTTTAATTTCGGCCTGCGAGCGCGCTTGGCCAAACCGATCAATCAATGAAATGAACTCCGATTGGATAAAACGGAACGGCATAGTGGTGGTCTTCCTGATCGGGTTCGTGGCATTTCTTGGCTACGATGTCTGGAAGTTGCAGCAAGCCATTAGCAAGCGCCGCGACGTGGAGAGCCAACTCGAACAGGAGCAGTCGCGATTGCAGACTTTGCTGCGGTCCGATCCTTTCCCCTCCAATGACAACGTCGACATCCTCCGGCGTAATCGCAGCAATCTGGAGCGGCTCTACTCCTCCCTTGTCACTACCGCCGCCAATCCCATCAAGGCACCCGAACTAACCCGTGTTCAGTTCCGTGCCCTGCTCACGCAGAAACTGAATGCGCTCAACGAGACTGCCAGCGAAAAAGGCGTGACCGTGCCGGCTAATTTCGCATTTGGATTCGACGAGTACCTCGGCGTCCTGCCGCCGGAGAACAAGTCCGTTCTTCAGGGCATCACGAAGGAACTTTTGGTGATCGAGCGATTGAGTGACCTGCTCTTCGCCAGCAAGGTCAGGGGCATCAGTAAGATCGAGCGCGAGCCAGTGGCGGCTCTGGCCGGGGAATCCACTCCTGCAGCCGACAAACTCTACCACACCACGCGCTTCGACCTGACCTTCCAGTGCGACACACCTGCTCTGCAAACTTTCCTGAATGAGCTCACCAAGCAGAAGTGGTTCTTCGCAGTCCGGGCGGTTGATTTGCGAACGGCCAAGATCTCAGTCGAAGATCCCAATGCCCCCCGGGCGGTTCGTCCACCGGTTCAGGAACAGCCCGTTTATGGACGCGGCTACTTGCCGCCTCCCATGCCGGGAACACCTGAGAAGATGGCCCCGGCCCAGATTCAAAAAGATGTGATCGACGTCACAATCAAGCTGGACCTCATCGAGATCAAACAACCGGAGGCCAAACCCGCGCGGCGCAGCTAGCCGGTCACGCTCATGGATTTCTTACGCAAACATTGGGAGAAGCTGCTGTTGACGGTGGTCCTCGTCAGCGTCATCGGTGCCGCCGTCTGGCTGATGATGCGCGTGGGCGAACTGAATGACGAGTTGCAGC
>OMJI01000311.1 GCA_900299315.1 Verrucomicrobiota bacterium
CGGCGACGCACAGCGGTGGCCTCGTTGGTCAGTTCCCGGGCTTTGTTCTGGTCCGCCCAAAAGGTCGGACCGGCCATGATGCTTTCGAGTTCCCCGAGGCGGGTGCGAAGTTTGGCCTCGTCAAAGATACCTCCGCAACGCCGCATGGCGTTCGCGGAGGTCACTGGCCTTGCTCTTGATTTCTTCGAGTAACATGAGGCGGCAGTTGACCAGACCGAAAACCGATTGTCAACCACGCCGGCCACTGTTACAACCCGGCCTCACCAACGAGGACTTCCATGGGAATGATTCAAGTCAATCCACGCGGGGACGGGTTCATTGACACGGCGAGCGGGGAACGGTTTGTCCCGATTGGGACAAACTACGCCGCGATGCTTGATGTCGTGAATTACAAGGGCAAGCTGCGTCGGTTCACCAACCTGTTTGGCATCGACCGCGAAACCGCAACGGATCCGCTCGTCGAGGCGGCCACCTACATGAAGCGGTTGGGTGATCTCGGGCTGAACGTCATTCGCATCTGGACGGAGCCGCATGATTTCTTTCCCATCGGGCCGCGGATCGACCCGGAAGCGGCGGACAAGTTTGACCGGCTGCTCGACATCTGCCGGCAGAACGGCATTTACATCAGCGTCGGGATGCATCTGGCGGCATCACCGACCGGCTGGCCGTTTCATAATTTCCAGCCGCCCCACCAGCAGCTGCTGCTCGATCAGCTTTATCTCTTTGGAACCCGATGGGGCAAACACGAACAGATCTTCTCGTGGACCATCGTCGGCGAGGGGCAGCTGCCGTGGTACACGAAATGGCTCGGTGACCAATGGCCGCAGTGGTTGCAGTACTGGTACAACGACGATCTCGACTTGCTCCGGAAGTCTTGGGGCAGCCTGCCGGGTGGCCATTTCAACTGCTTCGCCGATGCGCCGGTGCCGCCGCGCAACGTCGGTGCGTGTATCGGCATCGACCGCGTGACGTACGGCCGGCTCAACGAATTACCCGACGATGTGTGGGCCGGTTCGACGTGGCGGTACGACTGGCGGTTGTTCCTCGAACACATCGGCTCGCGCCGCGTCCACCAAGAGGTCGGGATCCTGCGCAATGCCGGCGCGCGTCAGATGATGACCGTCGGCGCCAACTCGTGGACCTTCCCCAACCTGCCGGCTTCGCAGATGACGATGGGCTACAATCCGTATTTCCTATGCGACAGCCTCGATTATTTCTGCGAGCACAACTACCCCATGCCGCAATGCATGCCGGGCGCCCTCGGCAACCCGCTCGACAGCGAGGAAAACCTCCAACGCTGGCTGACCGCCAACGAAATCATGGGGCGCATCTACACCAGCCTCGGCAAGCCGGTCATCCTCGAAGAGTGGGGCTGGTACGGCCCCGGTCGGGCTGACTTTGCCGGCTTCGACATGGGGCAGCGCACGGCCGAGGATCAGCTCCGCTATTGCGACCGGCTGATGGAATCCATGCAGCATTTCTTCCAAGGCTGGATGTACTGGATGCATCGCGACATGCCGCAGGACGGCGATCTCACGCAGGTCAGCGGGCTCTACCGGGCCGACGGCACCATCAAACCGTGGGGCAAGCGTTACGGGGAATGGGCGCGCGAGTTCAAGAAGACCCCGCCCCAAGTCGCCAAGGCGAAAGCCACCGTGGACCTCGACATGAAACGGATGTTCACCGACGACCGGTTCCACGAGACGTGGTGGCACGACATGGTGCGCGATTACCCGGCCCGCGGTCCGCTCGATTTCCGCTACGTCTTCGAACGCAAACCAGCGACCGACTGGCCCAACGACGTCCGCAACCTCGACATCCAAACCGGCCAGCAAGATTACTGGGCCAAATAACTACCGGCGACGACGGCGGCCGTAGCTGACCGGGCTTTCGCGAACCACCGGCAGTTCCTCGCCGGGCTCCAGCGGAAAGTCGAACACCGGTGCCAGCACGATCGACAGCCCGCGAAACGTCGCGCTCCGCAGCGTGTCGTCCTTCCCATAATCGCCAGCCAACTGATACTGCCCGCCGCGGAGCCGGTAGACCTCGATGAGCGCGGGGTGCGGCGTTACGATCCAGTATTCCCGGACACCAAACCGCTCATAAAGCGCCCACTTCTGGATCCGGTCGCGCCGCAAGGATGACTCGGAGAGGATTTCGATCACCAACGTCGGCGGCCCCTCGATGTGAGTGTGCTTGATCTGTTTCGGATTGCAGATCACGAACAAGTCCGGTTGAACAACATCTTCGTCCGAGAGCTTGACGCCGAACGGCGCCGCGTAAGGCTGGCAGCGCTTACCCTTGAAGAACTCCAGCAACGCGCCGGTCAAACGCATGGAAATCAACTGGTGCCGGCTCAAGGGTGGCGGCGACATGTCGAACGCTTCGCCCCCGATGATCTCCCAACGCTCGTCGTCTGGCCACGTGAGCATGTCAGCCCAGGTGAACCGCTCGCGCTTGCGCTGTGGGTAGCCAGCCATGGCCGGAGTGTATCCCAGCCCGCCCTACCCGGCAACCCGCTTGGCCCGGGGACCTTGCGGCGTGTCCTCGATGACCCAACCGGCTTGGGCGAGTTGGTCGCGGATTTCGTCGCTGCGCTTGAAGTTCTTGGCTTTCCGGGCGGCCTGCCGCTCGTCGACAAGCGCCTGGATCTCCGCCGGAACGCTCGCCTTGCCGGGGATGCCGAAGCCAAGCACCGTATCCACCCGCTGCCACATCGCCAGCGCGCCGGGCGGAGCACCGTTCTTGTTGGACTCGCGGATGAACTCAAACACCGCCGCCAGCGCGGCGCTGATGTTGAGATCGTCATCCATCGCCGCCTCGAACCCGGCAATCACCGGGCAGATCGGCCCAGCAGCGTCCGGCAGTTTGAGCAGAAATTCATCCAGCCGTTGCAACGCTGACCGGGCGGCTTGCAGACCGTCGAAGGTGAAATCGAGTTGCTTCCGGTAGTGCGTGCTGAGCAGGACGTACCGAATCTCGCGCCCGGTCCACCCCTTCGCCAACAGGTCGCGCAGCGTGAAGAAGTTGCCGGCGGACTTGCTCATCTTCTTCCCCTCGACGAGCAGGTGCGCGTTGTGGAGCCAGTAGCGGACGAACGGCTTGCCGGTGGCCGCTTCGCTCTGGGCGATTTCGTCCTCGTGATGCGGGAAGATCAAATCCTCGCCGCCGCAATGCAGATCAAAGCTCGCGCCGAGATGTTGCATCGACATCGCGCTACACTCGATGTGCCAGCCCGGTCGCCCCAAGCCCCACGGCGACGCCCATTTCACGTCGCCGTCGGCTTCGTCCCACGACTTCCAGAGCGCGAAGTCGGAGGCGGATTCCCGGGTGTACTCGTCGTGCTGGACGCGGCCGGTGGCCTGCAATTCATCCAGCTTGAAATGCGAAAGCTTGCCGTAGTCCTTGAACGACCGGATCGAGTAGTAAACCGAACCATCCTCGCCGACGTAGGCGTGATTGTTCTCCACCAGCTTGCTGATCAACTCGATGATGGCCGGGATACTCTCGGTTGCGCGGGGCAAGACGTGGGCGGACTTGATGTTGAGCGTCGCGAGGTCGCGGAGAAATTCCTGCGTGTAAAACTCGGTCACCTCTTTCAGCGACTTCCCGCTCTCACGCACAGTCCGGATGATCTTGTCCTCGACGTCGGTGATGTTCATGACGTGCCGGACCTGATAACCGCGATATTCAAGATACCGGCGCAGCACGTCCTCGAACATGAACGCCCGGAGATTGCCGATGTGCGCGTAGTTGTAAACAGTCGGCCCGCACGTGTAGAGCCCGACGTGCGGCGGATTCGCCGGGACGAACTCCTCGGTGGTGCGGGTCAGGGTGTTGAAGAACTTCACTGTTCCACGCTCGCCATCGCGACGACCACGATACCCTCTTTGCGGCCGGTAAAACCCATGTGCTCGCTCGTCGTGGCCTTGATGCCCACCTGACCGGGCTGCACGCCGAGATGTTTCGCGAGGTTCGCCTGCATCGCCGGGATGTGCGGCGCCATCTTCGGCGCTTGGGCGATGATCATCGAATCAACGTTGTTGATGCGGCCACCGGCTTGGCGGACGCGCTCGGCGCATTCCCGGACGATGACCATGCTGTCCATGTCCTTCCACTTCATTTCGCTCGGCGGGTAATACTTCCCGATGTCGCCCAGCGCGAGCGCACCGAGCAACGCATCCGCAATCGCATGCGCCAACACATCCGCGTCGCTGTGACCGAGCAGCCCGGCCTCATGCGGAATCTCCACGCCGCCGATGATGCACTTGCGACCGGGCGCGAACTGATGAACGTCAATACCGATGCCAATTCGATTCATGAAGCCGTTCTTTTACCCGTTGTGGCCGCGCTTGCCAAGCGCGGCTACAGCCGCAGCCGGAGCAACGCTTCCGCCGTCTGCAAATCCACCGGGGTGGTGATCTTGAGATTCAGGAACGGAGTCTCCACCAAGTGGACGCGCTCGCCAAGCCGTTCGACCGCCGCCGCCTCATCGGTCACGATCACCCCGGCATCGAGTACCTGCCGGTAGGCTCGCTTCAGCAACTCGTACCGGACCGTCTGCGGCGTCTGCACCGCCCAAAGCTTTGTCCGGTCAACTGTCCGCGTGACGACCTTGTCTTCCGCTTCCTTGATCGTATCCACCACCTTGGTCGCCGCGATGCCGGTCCCGCTCGCGCGCGCACTGACGACGGTGGCCTCGATCAAGCCGGGGGTCACCATCGGCCGGGCACCGTCGTGGACGGCCACAATCTCCGTGGCCGGGTCGCATTTCTCCAAACCGTTCCAGACCGAGTTCTGCCGCTCGGCACCACCATCGGCGAACGCGACAACTTTCTTGAATTGCCGCGCCACCCGGTCAGCTTCCGCCGCATACTCCGGTCGGCGCACCATGACGATGGCATCCACCACCGGGCAATCCTGAAACGCTGCCAGCGAGTACCAGACAATCGGTTTGCCGAGCAGTTCGAGGAATTGCTTGTTCTGCGTGCCGCCCATGCGCGAAGAGCGCCCGGCCGCCAGCACAATTGCCGTAACCATGAAGTCGGAAACTAGCAGAATTTAGCTCGCCCGCGCAAGGATGGCGGGGGCGACGGGCGCGTGGGCGAGATCGCCGAAGGCCATGCGGCCGGCTGCGGTTTGGAGGACGCCGGTGATTTCCAGTTCGACTTCCCGGCCGATGAGATGCCGGGCGCGGTTGGCCACGATCATCGAACCGTCGTCGAGGTAGGCGACCGCTTGGTCGGCTTCCCGGCCTTCTTTGACGAGTTTGACGGTGAGGTGCTCACCGGGTTGGAGAACTGGCCGAAGCGACCGAGCCAGGTCGTTGAGATTCAGGACGCGGACGCCCTGCAGCTCGGCGATGCGCTGCAGGTTGACGTCATTCGTCAGGATTTCCGCGGAGAGCATCTTGGCAAGTTGGAGAAGTTTGCCATCGACCTCGCGGATACCGGGGACGTCGTCCTCGTGGAACCGGACTTCGACCCGGGGATTCTTCTGGAGACTCCGCAACACCTCGAGTCCGCGCCGACCCCGGTCACGACGGGTCATGTCGGTGGAGTCGGCGATGTGCTGCAATTCATTCAGCACGAAGCGCGGCACGACGAACACCGCATCGAGGAAGCCGGTGGTGCTGGCTTCGACGATCCGACCGTCGATGATGATGTTGGTGTCGAGCAAGACCAGCCGTTCGGGCTTCTCTTCGCGACGGAACTTCACGTAGGGTATGACGAGGTTGAATTCATCCTTCCCCCGCAGCGAGATGACCATCGCGAGATAGCAACAGACGATGTACATGATGATCTGCGCCACGAGCCGCGTGCTGGGCTCGATGAACGAGAACATCACCGAGTTGCCGATCAGATAGCTGATTAGCGAGCCGACGAGCAGCCCGAATGTCGCCGCCGACAAGCCGCGCAACGAAAACCCTTTCAGCCAGGTATCGATGAGGATCACCAGCGATCCCATCAACAGACCCACCCCCACACCGAGCAGTGGATAGCCGCTGAGGTTGTCGTCCAGTTGCGAGATCGACCAGCCGCCCAGCGAGCAGAGAAAGAGGAAAACAATTCGCAGTACGGTCAGTGTCATGACGACCTTTTTCGAGCAGGAAAAAGGCCATGAAACTGCCGGACCGCTTGCTATTGCGCAGGCCGGGCCGGCACAGGAATGCGCCCGCCGCGCTTCTCGGTACCGGGCGGTGGCGGGCCCTCTTTTCGGCCCTCTTTGTAAAGCAAACCGAAGCGGCGCCAATTTTGAACAAGGTGCACAACCTCGTCGTACAAAGTTGGGTCAGTCATCAACTTGCCCACTGTTCCCTCACCCCGGTCAACCCGCGCCAGCAACGCTTCCACCCGGTCGGTGCTCGCGACGAGGTTGCTGACGACGAGGGCGACCTCTTCCTGGTTCGACGCGACAATGTCGTCGAGTCGCTTCGTCGAGGTGGTGAGGTTTGCGGAGGCCTGCTGGAAGTTGGCGAGTGTGACGGTGATATTCGAGCGGTTCTCGGAGACGACGTCCCGGAGTTCCGCGAGTAGCGTCACAGCGTTCGTGCTGGCGGTGTCGATGTTGGCGAGCGCGCCGCTGACGTGTCCGAGCGTCTGCTGGCTCAAGACAGTCTCGTCGATGCGTTTGATGGCCTTGTCCACACGGTCAATCGTGCCGGCGGCCGCTTTCAACACTTCGACCACGTGCCGGATCGCCTCAGTCAGATCGACGCTGGTCGCGCCCTCGACTTCCTCGCCCGGCTTGATGGCCGGTGCGGTCACGGTACCCGGGATGACATCGATGTACCGGTCGCCCAGCAGACCAGACTGGTTGATGACGAACTGGGCGTCCCGGCGAATGACCACACCCTCGAACAACTGCAGGACAACATGCACCTGCAACTTTTGCGCTTCTTGAAGCCGGATGTCCTTCACCTTGCCGACGGGAATGCCGGCGTAGAGGACGTTGGCGTCGCGCACGATGCCGCCGACGTTGGGAAACACGACGGTGATCTCGTAGGACTTCTCGAGCCCGCGCGTGTACTTGCCAAACCGGATGATCAGCCCGGCCACCACGACCAAGCACACCAACACAAAAATCCCCACTCGAATCTCAATTGTTCGCTGCTGCGCCATGCGGCACCTCGCCTTTCACTTTCGCGTCCGAAATTCCATGAATGAACTGCTGCACCACCGGGTCTGTCGAGCCTTGAATCTCTGCCGGCGTCCCGACCGCATAAATTCGCCCGTCGTGCAACAGCGCGATCCGGTCGGCAATCTTGTACGCGCTCGTCATATCGTGCGTCACTGCCACGCCGGTCACCTGCAAATGATCGCGCATCCGCAGAATCAACTCGTTGATGTTGTCTGCCCGGATTGGGTCGAGCCCGGTGGTCGGCTCGTCGTACAACATGTACTTCGGCCGCGCTACACAAGCCCGCGCCAACCCGGCCCGTTTGCGCATGCCGCCGCTCAACTCCGCCGGCTTCTTGTCGCGCGCCTTGGTCAGATCCACCAAGCCGAGCATCTCCATCACGCGCTGTTCGATTTCCGATTCAGGCCGGCGTTCCTCCCGGAGCGGGAACGCGACGTTATCGAACAGCGTGAGCGAATCGAACAAAGCCGCGCCCTGGAACAGAAATCCGAATTTCTTCCGAATGGGCGGGAGTTCTCCCTCCCCCAGCGGCACCACGTCGATCCCGTCCACCAACACCTTGCCGGCATCGGGCTTGAGCAGCGCGCAGAGATGTTTCAGCAGGACGCTCTTGCCGCCGCCGCTGCGACCGATGATGACCACAGTCTCGCCCTCGCTGATCTCGAAGTCCACGCCGCGCAACACTTCCGCGCCGTTGAACGATTTGCGCAAGCCTTCGACGCGGATCATGGCGGGATGATCGCGTTGAACAGCACCGCGATGAAAAAGTTTGCGATTAACACCGTCAGCGACGACACCACGACCGCCTGCGTCGTCGCCCGGCCCACGCCCTCGGCGCCTTCCCCGGCTGTGAAGCCCTTGTGACACGAGACCAGCGCGATGAACATCGCGAAGAACACCGCCTTCACCAAGCCGCTGCCGACATCCTTCACATCCGTGAAATCGAACATGTGCTTCAGGAAATACGCCTGGTCCACGCCCAGCATCTGCACCGCCACGACATACCCGGCAAAGATCCCGAACGCCATCGACTCCGCCGTCAGGAGCGGCAACGCGACCAGCAACGCCAGGAACCGCGGCACGGCGAGGTAGTTGACCGGGGAAGTGCCCATCGAGCGCAACGCGTCGAGTTGCTCAGTCACCTTCATCGTGCCCAGCTCCGCCGCAATCGCCGCCCCGACGCGACCGGCCACCATCAACGCCGTCAACACCGGCGCCAGCTCACGCGCCATCGCCACGCTCACCACCGGGCCGACGGCCGTGTCCATCTTCACCTTATGAAACTGGTGGAACGTCTGCACGGCGAAGACCATCCCGGTAAATGCCCCGGTAATCAGCACCACCGCCTGCGATTGCCAGCCGATCTTGTAGAGCTGCTCGATGGTCACTGACCATCGCGGCCGGTGGGTGATGGTCGTGCGCGCGATATCGAAAAAGAGCAGGAGCAATTGCCCCAACTGGGTCAACTGTCCCAACACGTATTCGCCGAACCGGGCCACCAGCGCGCTCATCGGCGGGGACAATAAAGCCCGCTCTCCAGCCGCGCAAGCCTCGGACGGAAAAAGAAAGGCGGCCCGGCTTACCGGCCGGGCCGCCCGTCAAACACCCTCACTCTTAACTCGCGCTGGCCGCCATCTGATTGAAGACCAGCTTGCCATCCGCCACCGTGACCTCGACAGTCTCGTTGGGCTTGATGCTGCCGCGCAGGATTTCCTCTGCCAACGGATCCTGCAAATACTTCTCGACCGCGCGCCGCAGCGGCCGGGCGCCGAACTGCGGGTCGTACCCTTTCTCGATCAGGAACTCGGTCGCAGCCGGCGTCAGGACGATCTCGACGTCCTTGTACTTCATCCGGCTCTTCACCTTCGCGACTTCGAGCTCGACGATGCGGCCCATGTCGGGCTTGGTCAGCGTGCGGAACACGATCAAGTCATCCAACCGGTTGAGGAACTCGGGCTTGAAGGCGCGTTTGGCTTCTTCCATCAGCTTGCCCTTCATGTCCTCGTAGGTGTGCTCTTCCTTCGCCGGCACGAACCCGAGCCCACCGGCCTTGCGGATTTCCGCGGCGCCGAGGTTCGAGGTCATGATGATGATGCAATTGCGGAAGTCCACCTTCCGGCCGAGCGAATCCGTGAGATGACCTTCCTCCATGATCTGGAGCAACATGTTCATCACATCCGGGTGGGCCTTCTCGATTTCGTCGAACAAGACCACCGCGTACGGTCGGCGGCGGACCTTCTCGGTCAACTGGCCGCCTTCCTCGTAGCCAATGTAGCCGGGCGGCGAGCCGACGAGCCGGGAGACGTTGAACTTCTCCATGTACTCGCTCATGTCGAGTTGGATCAACGAATCCGCGTCGCCAAACATAAATTCCGCCAGCGCCCGGGCCATCAGCGTCTTGCCGACACCGGTCGGGCCGAGGAACACGAACGAGCCGATCGGCCGGTTCGGGTCCTTCAGATCCGCCCGGCTGCGGCGCAGCGCCTTGCTGATCGCCACGACCGCCTCGTCCTGGCCGACGACCGCCTTGCGCAGTTCGTCCTCCATGTGGAGCAACTTCTCGGCGTCCTTCTGCTCGATCCGGTTGAGCGGGATGCCGGTCCACTTGGCGACGATCTGGGTGATGTCTTCCTCGTTGACGATGATTTCCTTCTGGTCCCGCGTCTGGCGCCATTCATTGAGCACCTGTTCGAGCCGGTCGCGGGCGTTCTTCTCCTTGTCGCGGAGATTCGCCGCCAACTCGAAATCCTGCGCTTTGATGGCCGCTTCCTTCTGCGTCCTGAGCTGCTCGATTTCCTTTTCCATGTCCTGCACGTTCGGCGGGCGGGTCATGGATTTGATGCGAGCGCGGGCACCGGCTTCATCCACGACGTCAATCGCCTTGTCCGGCAGGAATCGGCCGGTGATGTACCGGTCGGAAAGCCGGGAGGCCGCCACCAGCGCCTCGTCGGTAAACTTGGCGTGGTGATGCTCTTCGTACTTGGGCCGGAGACCCTTCAAAATTTCGACCGTCTGCTCGACGGATGGCGGCTCGACCACGACGGTCTGGAACCGGCGTTCGAGCGCGGCATCTTTCTCGATGTACTTCCGGTACTCATTCATCGTCGTCGCGCCGACGACCTGGAGCTCACCGCGCGAGAGCGCCGGCTTGATGATGTTGCTGGCGTCCATCGCGCCTTCCGCGCTGCCGGCGCCAACGATGGTGTGCAACTCATCGACGAACAAAATGACGTTCTTCGAGCGCTTGATCTCGTCCATCACCGCCTTGATGCGCTCTTCAAACTGGCCGCGATACTTCGTGCCAGCCACCATCAACGCGAGGTCGAGGGTGATGACGCGTTTGTCGCGCAAAATTTCCGGCACGTTACCGGCCGAGATTTCCTGGGCTAAACCTTCGGCGATGGCGGTCTTGCCGACGCCGGCTTCGCCGAGCAGCACCGGGTTGTTCTTGGTGCGCCGGCAGAGAATCTGGATGACGCGCTCGATTTCATTCGCGCGGCCAACCACCGGGTCGAGTTCGCCCTTCTTGGCCAACTCGGTGAGGTCCCGGCCAAACATCCGCAAGGCCGGCGTCTTCACATCTTTCTTCTGTTGACCGGGCTGACCGCCGCTGGACGGCTCGCCTTCCTCGGTCCCGCCGCCTTCGGACGGGGTGAAGTTCGGGTCGAGCTCCTTCAAAATTTCTGTCCGGCAACGCTCGATATCCACATCCAACGACTTGAGGATCCGGGCGGCCGCGCCTTCGCCTTCGCGGAGCAAGCCGAGGAGAATGTGCTCGGTGCCGACGTAATTATGATTGAGCGCCTTGGCTTCCTTCTGGGCAAGCGCGAGAACTTTCTTCACGCGGGGCGTGTAAGGGATGTTGCCGACCATCTTGGTCTCGGGGCCGGTACCCACCTGCTTCTCGACTTCCATGCGCACGGTCTCGAGGTCGAGGCCGAGTTTCTGGAGGACGTTGACGGCGACGCCCTGGCCCAGCTTGATCAAGCCGAGGAGCAAATGCTCCGTGCCGACGTAATTGTGGTTGAAGCGATCCGCTTCCTTGCGGGCCAGCGCCAAAACCTGCTGGGCGCGCGGGGTGAAATTGTTCATCGACTCACCTTCCTCTCTCATGCCGTCTCCGTCTCATCTTGTTTGCTTGCCGGCCCCTGTTCCATCGTGGGCCGCGAAATTTTGCTCAACCGCTGCCGAATCAACTCCGCGCGCATGCAATCGCGCTCCTCGGCCGTCAATTTTCTTTCCGCTGCTTTCTGCACATGTGCCGGCTGGGCGAGAACCATCAATTCATCCACAACTCCCCGTGTCGTCGCCGGTAACAGCTCCAAGTCAACGCCCATCCGCAACATACTTAGCAGATTCAGTGCCTCCTTGGAAGTAATGGTGTACGAGTTCGTCAACACCCCGTACGCCCGGCCCACTTGGTCATAAACGAGGTTCACCTTTTTTTCCAGCAAGGTAATTCTCGCGTTCTCTTCGTGTTCAATGATTTGCAGAATGACCTTGTTCAGCCGCTCCACCAAGTCGACTTCCCGCTCGCCGAGCGTCGTCTGGTTCGAGACCTGAAAAACATTCCCCAACGCCTCAGTTCCTTCCCCGTACAATCCGCGCACCGCGAGGCCGAGTTTGTTCACCGCCTGCACGACTTGGTTGATCTGGTCGCTCAACACCAACGCCGGCAGGTGCAACATTGCCGAGGCGCGCATCCCGGTACCCACATTCGTCGGGCAGGCCGTCAGGAACCCCATCCGCGGCGAAAACGCGAAGTCGAGTTGTTCCTCCAGCTCGGTGTCCACCTTGTCGATGCACTTGAAAACGTTCTTCAATTGTAGCCCGGACTTCACCGCCTGCATCCGGAGGTGATCCTCCTCGTTGATCATCACGCTGATCGTTTCTTTTTCGTTGATGACCAAACCACTGCCGACGTTCTTCGCCGCGTGTTCCCGGCTGATGAGATGTCGCTCCACCAAAACCTGCTTGTCGATGGCGCTAATGTTGTCCATCGAACTGGCAAAATGTTCCTTCATCTCCGGCAACGCCTCGACCACCGGCAGGATGGCTTCCAACGCCCTCTGCCGCTCCGCCTTCTTCGCCCACCCCGGGAACGGATGGTTCCGCAAATTTCGCGCGAGCCGGACGCGGCTCGAAAGCACAATCTTCCCGTTCGGACCTTCGTTGAAGATCCACTCGGTGGGATTGCTGAGGAGTTGCTCGATGTTCATGTCCGCACGCGGGCCGTCTTCAGTTTCGATTCCAATTCCCGGATTTGGTCGCGGATTTGCGCGGCGTCCTCGTACTTCTCGCTGCGCACCGCCCGCTCCAGTTCATCGGCCAATTCCTTGATCTTCATATTCAACGCCATCGAGTCGGCGGCCTTGCTCGGGATCTTGCCGGAATGCCGTTCGCCCTTGTGCATCGCCTTCAGCAACGGATGCAACGCCGCGTCGAACGTCTCCCAGCACGCGCTGCAACCGAGCCGGCCGGTCTTCTTGAAATCCGCCTGCGTAAACCCGCACACCGGGCACTGCACGCCGTGCTGTTCCGTCTTGGTCTCCTCGACCGCCCCGGCCATGCCCATCAACAGACTCGCCAGCGACACGCTCGTGACGTCCTGCACGCCCTTCTCCTTGGCGCACTCGTCGCACAAATCGATCTTCTGCATCTGCCCCTCCGCAATCTGGGCCAGATGCACCGTCGCTTCCTTCTGTTTGCAGATGTAGCACAACATCTTAAATCGCCGTCCCTGTCGTCTGCGCCAACTTACGGAACGCTTCCGTCAATTTCAAGGTGAGCGCCCCCGGCTTGCCGCTCCCGATGACGCGCCCGTCGATCGACGCCACCGGCACGATCTCCGCCGCCGTGCCGGTCAGGAAACATTCGTCCGCCGTCGTCAAATCGTACCGGGTCAGGTTCGGCTCGCTCACCGGCACGCCCAGCTGCTTCGCCAACTCCATGACGACCGCTCGCGTGATGCCATTCAACGCCCCCGCGCTGACCGGTGGCGTCTCCAACTTGCCGCCGCGCACGATGAAAATGTTGTCGCCGGTACACTCCGCGACGTAGCCCTCGCTGTTCAACATGATGGCCTCGACCGTGCCGGCATTCACCGCCTCGATCTTCGCCAAGATGTTGTTGAGGTAGTTCAACGACTTGATCGATGGGCTCAACGCCGCCGGGTTGATCCGCTGCGTTGCCGCCGTGATGAGCTTCAGCCCATCCCGGTAGACCGCTTCGGGATACAACTCGATCGTCGACGCGATGATGAACACCGACGCCTTCGGGCACTTGAACGGATTCAAGCCGAGATACCCCACGCCACGCGTCACGACCAACCGGATATACCCGTCGCGCAACCCATTCGCCGCGCACGTCTCCCGGCAAGCCTTGGTAAGCTCCTCGCGCGACATTGGCACGTTCAACATGATCGCTTGCGCCGACGCAAACAGCCGGTCGAGATGCTCCGGCAACTTGAAGATCCGGCCGTTATAAACCCGGATGCCTTCAAACACGCCGTCGCCGTACAAAAGACCATGATCGAAGACCGAGACCTTCGCCTCACTCTCCGGCACCAACTTCCCATCGAGAAATATTTTCAACGCCATAATTGGTTTTCCGTTTAGCCCAAAATTCTACCGTCTGCAATAGTCAACACCCGGTCGCCCCGCCGCGCCAGATGCTCGTCGTGCGTCACCATCACCAACGTCGTCCCCGACTCCGCGCGCAGCCGCCACAACAAGTCCAGCATGCCCTCGCCCGTCTTCGAATCGAGGTTGCCAGTCGGCTCGTCGGCCAGCAACAAACTCGGCCGGTTCATCAGCGCCCGCGCCAACGCCACCCGCTGCTGTTCCCCGCCGCTCAACTCCGCCGGCCGATGCTCCAGCCGTTCGCCCAACCCGACCGTCCGCAACAACTCCACCCCGCGCTCGGCGTCGGGCCGACCGGCCACCCAGCCGGGGACACACACATTCTCCAACGCCGTCAGCTCCGGCAGCAGGTGATACGACTGGAAAACAAACCCGACCCGCTCATTGCGCAACCGGGTCCTTTCCACCGTGGAAATCTCGAAGAGCGACCGGCCCTCAAACGTCACCGCGCCCGCCGTCGGCGCATCCAATCCGCCGAGCAAATGCAGCAGCGTGCTCTTGCCGGCTCCCGAGGCCCCCACAATCACCAGCGCTTCGCCGCGCCGGACCGTCAAATCAATCCCCCGCAAGACATCCAACCGTTGCCGGCCAAGACTGTAGGTGCGCGTCACCCCCTGCGCAACGAGAATCGCGTCACTCATGGTGCAGCGCCTCCACCGGCTCCAAACGCGCCGCCCGCAACGCCGGCAACAAACCCGCCAGCGTGCAAATCACCAGCGCCGACCCGGCAATCGTCACCAAATCCCGCATCGTCAGGTACGCCGGAATCCGCGGGAAGTTGTAGACCTCTTTCGGGAACAACTCGATGCCCAGCGCCGACGAGAGGAAATGATTGATCGGGTTGATGTTCTCCACTGTCAACAACCCCAGCACCACCCCGGCCGCCACGCCGATCACGCCCACCACGAACCCTTGCAGCAAGAAGATCCCGAGAATCGTCCGCGCCTGCGCCCCGAGCGCTTTCAGCACGCCGATCTCCTTCGTCTTCTGCACCGTCACCGTGATCAACGTGCTCATGATGCCGAACGCCGCCACCACGATGATGAACGTCAAAATGAAAAACATCACCGACTTCTCCACCTGGATCGCCGCCAGCAACTGCCGGTTCAACTGCGCCCACGTCTGCGCCCGCATTGGCGCGTGAATCTCCCCCTGCAACCCGGTCGCCACCGCCGTCGCCCCGGCCATCGGGTCATCCGTCGTCACCTCGATGCCGTGCACCGCCGAGCCCAGCTCATACAACTCCTGCGCCGTCGCCAGCGACACGAACATCAACCCCACGTCGTACTCGAACATCCCCGACTCAAAAATCCCGGTCACCTCCAACTCCATCGGCAGGTAGACCTCCTCGCCCTTCTTCTCGAAGTTGCGTGGCGAATACACGGTAATCTTGTCGCCGATGTAGACGCCGAGTTGCATCGCCAACTCCCGGCCCAACACCACCTTCTCCCCGTCCAAATCCAACGACCCTTGCCGGATATACTCCCCAATCCGGCTCACCAACACCTCCCGCTTCGGGTCCACGCCCTTCATGTACGGCGTCGCCACCCGCTTGTCGGCCTCCACCAACACCAGCCCCAACACAAACGGCGAGGTCGCCTTCGCATGCGGTAGCTTACCGGCCACCGCCATCAACCGGTCCGCCTCCTGCGCGTTGATGATCCCCCCGCTCACCTGCACATGCGCATGCATCCCGATGAGCTTCTCCCGCAACTCCCGGTCAAACCCGCTCATCACCGCGATCACCGCGATCAACACCCACACCCCGAGCGTCACCCCCGTCAGCGAAATCAACGTGATCACCGACACAAAAGTCCGCTTCGGCTTCAGATACCGGAGTCCCAAAAACAATTCAAATGGCAGCCGCCGCATCGTGCCGCGACAACTACACCCCACCGCCAAATCCTCCAAGAACATTCTGAGCCCGCGCCACTCCTGCGATACTGGTAGCCGCGGGCGCTGACCGCAGCCCCGCCTCCCCCGGTTCTCCCCCTCACCGCGGGCGGCTACAATATCCACAGCGCCGCTCCCCTCCACCGGAGGGGCAGGGGTAGGTTCCCCAAAAATTAGCCACGAAGAGCCACGAAGGAGCA
>OMJI01000312.1 GCA_900299315.1 Verrucomicrobiota bacterium
TCCGGTAGGTGAAACTTCACCAGCTTCCCACGTACGATGGCGGTTCCTGTCATGGCGCCAATGTAAAATAGTTCCGCCGACCGAGCAAGGCGAAGTCCAACTTCACGCCACCCTGTAGCCGCGCGCGGCGAGCGCGCCCCCGTCGAGCGTCCACAGTAAACCAAGTTCAGAATTTCCAGATGATGGAGTTGCACAAAGCAGCGACGAACAAGCCAGGCGCGAACGGGAGTCAATGGTCGGTCGAACGGTGCAACCGAGAAGAAAAGGCAGGGCTGTGAAAGCCTGTGTCAGGGGTGTTTTTGTCTTGATCGGAACCTTTTATGGGTGACCCTGCGAAGCCCTCTCTGACTATGTTGACTGGTCACTTTTAGTTTAATAGTTTTTACTATGTGACCTTCGCTTGGATAGCAATAGGGTCTGTGTTGCTGGCAGTCGGCCTTTATTGGCGAATGCGCGTAACGTTTGAAAGGTCTCTAAAGTTTTTGCATTGTTGCTTGCTCCATTATCAAGAAAACGAAAGCCCGCTTGCTTTACATTATTTTAAAATCGCAAAAGCGACATTCACAGAGAATGATTTCAACAAGCTTTACGTGCAAGCAATTCAGTTTCTTGACCCCTTGAGGAACCCTCACCGTCACCCAATCCGCGAAGCACTAGAAAGCACTCCAAGTTTTGACCTTGCGGAATCACTTAGGCTTAAGGCTCAACTTACCGACAGGCAGTTTCGTGCCTGGAGTAAATTCGACCATATGTTTGTCTTAGGGTTGGCAGCAGAACCGGAAAAAGAAGAACCTCTTCTTCCAAATAATTAGCTGAAAGTCATCGTTTCCGGGGGCTAGGCTTCGTCTCTCAGCGCTCTTTTTAACATCTACCATTTCACCCCAACCCATTCACCGTTGTCGGTAGCGGCGGATGAGGGTGTTGGTGGAACTGTCGTGCTTCAACTCTGGCTCCGTCTTGCTTTGCAGTTCGGGCGTGATGCGTTTGGCGAGGACTTTGCCGAGTTCGACGCCCCATTGGTCGAAGCTGTCGAGGTCCCAGATGATGCCCTGGGCGAAGACGCAATGTTCGTAGAGCGCGACGAGTTGGCCGAGCATCGCGGGCGTGAGCCGGTCGCAGAGCATTGTGGTCGAGGGCCGGTTGCCGTCGAAGACCCGGTACGGTTCGGCGGCGGATTGGCCGAACGCGAGCGCCTCGGTCTGTGCGAAGAAATTCGACATCAACAAGTCGTGATGCTGGCCGACTGGGTTGAGCGTGTGCTTGAACCCGATGAAATCGCACGGGATGAGCTTCGTGCCTTGATGGATGAGCTGGTAGAACGAGTGCTGGCCGTTCGTTCCCGGCTCGCCCCAGTAGATGGCACCGGTCTCGTAGTCCACGCGCGCCCCACCGGCGGTGACGGACTTGCCGTTGCTTTCCATCGTGAGTTGCTGGAGGTAGGCGGGGAAGCGTTTCAGGTATTGGTCGTACGGCAGCACCGCCTGCGTCTCGGCCCCGAAGAAGTTCGTGTACCAGATGCCGAGCAACGCGAGCAGGACCGGCAGGTTCTGGTCGAACGGCGCGGTTCGGAAATGTTCGTCCATCGCGCGGAAGCCGGCCAGCATTGCGCGGAAGTTGTCGGGGCCGATGGCGATCATCGTCGAGAGGCCGATGGCCGAGTCCATCGAGTACCGGCCGCCGACCCAGTCCCAGAAGCCGAACATGTTGGCCGGGTCGATGCCGAACTTCTTCACCTCGGCTTCGTTGGTGGAGAGGGCGACGAAATGTTCGTGGACCGGCAGGCTGCCAATCCATTGCCGGGCGGTGAGCGCGTTGGTCATCGTCTCCTGGGTCGTGAACGTCTTCGACGCGACGATGAAGAGCGTCTCCGCCGGCTTGAGATCCTGCGTGGCCTCGACGAAATCGGTGCCGTCCACGTTGGAAACGAAGCGGAACGTCAGGTTGCGATTCGAGTAATGCCGGAGGGCTTCATACGCCATCACCGGCCCGAGGTCGGAACCGCCGATGCCGATGTTGACGATGTTCTTGATGCGCTTGTCGAGCCGCTGGCAGAACGCGGCCATCCGGTCGAGCACCTCGTGGACATCCGGCACGACGTTGTGGCCGTCCACGATGATCGAAGCCGACCGGGGCGCGCGCAACGCGGTGTGGAGCACGGCGCGTTTCTCGGTGACGTTGATCTTGTCGCCGCGGAACATCGCGGCCGTCCGCTCGCGCAGGCCGGATTCCTCGGCAAGCTGGCAGAGCAGCTTGATGGTTTCGCCGGTAACGCGGTTCTTGGAGTAATCGAGGTAGATGCCGAGTGCTTCGGCGGTAAGTTTCTCGCCGCGCTTCGGGTCGGCGGAGAAGAGGTCGCGGAGGTGCTGGTCTTTGATTTGCCGGTAATGGTTTTCCAGCGCAGCCCACGCCGCGCGTTGACGCAAAGGTTTCACGCTCATGGGCGCGAAGAGTAGCAAGTCCGGGTGCGCCCGCAACATTTCCCCTTCGCGGCGTTGTGGTCGGGATGTTATAGTCCGCGCCACGTTCATGCAGTCAGTCTCCCAACTTTGGCAGGCGTATCGGCGTCTGCTGGTTTACGTCAAACCGTACCGGGTGCGGTTGGCGGTCGCGATCCTGATTGGGATCCTCTACGGCGGTAGCAACGCGGCGTTGCTCGGCGTGGTCAAGCGCGTGTGGGCCAATGTCTTTGAAGCCAGCGCCCACTCGCTTTCCGCCTGGCAAGTGGTCGGACTGGCGGCGCTGGTGCCGGTGGCGATGATCATCCGCGGCATCTGCGACTTCGGCAGCAATTACCTGATGAACTGGGTCGGCCAACGGGTGGTGATGGATTTGCGGATCCGGTTGTTCGACCATCTCCAGCGTCTGTCGCTCGATTTCTACGGCGACTCGCGGGCCGGTGAGTTGATCTCCCGGGTCACGAACGACGTGGCGGTCATCCAGCAAGCCATCTCGAATGTCATCGAGGACCTGCTCAAGCAACCGTTCACGCTGCTGTTCGTGCTCGGGACGTTGCTGTACACGGACTGGAAACTGACGGTGACGGCGGCGATTTTGTTCCCGTTGTGCCTTGTGCCGATCACGATCTACGGACGCCGGACCCGCAAGGCCGCGCGGGCCGGGCAGGAACACCAAGCCTCGTTGCTGGCGGTGTTGCAGGAGGCGATTGCCGGGCTGCGGGTCATCAAGGCGTTCGGGATGGAGGAGCGCGAGGTGGAAGATTTCAGGGTGCTGAGCCACCGGGTGTTCCGCGAACGGATGCGGATGGTGACGGCGCGCGCGCTGAGCTCGCCGATGATCGAGGTGGTGGCCGGATTGGGCGCGGCGGGCGTGTTCATCTACGCTTACGAAAGCCGGGCGCCTGCCAGCACGCTGGTCTCAATCGCGCTGGGGTTGTTCATGATGTTCGAGCCGATCAAGAAGCTGAGCCGCGTCCACCTGCAACTCCAGGAAAGCCTCAGCGGCGCGGAACGGATTTTTGAAGTGATTGACCGGCAGCCTTCCGTCATCGAGCAGCCGGCAGCCGCGACGATGCCGCGGTTCCAGCGCGAACTGCAATTCGACCGGGTCGGCTTCGGCTACACGCAGGATGCGGTGCTCGAAGACGTCAGCTTCACCGTGCCGGCGGGGTCGCTGACCGCCATCGTCGGCGCCAGCGGAGCCGGCAAGTCCACCATCTTCAACTTGCTCATCCGCTTCTACGACCCGACCGGCGGTGCCATCCGGCTCGACGGGACCGACCTGCGCAGCGTGACGTTCCGGTCGTTGCGTGACCAGTTCGGGTTGGTGACGCAGGACACGTTTCTCTTCAACGACACCGTCGCCGCCAATATCGCCTACGGCAAACCGGGCGCGCCGCGCGACGACATCATCGCCGCGGCGAAACGCGCGCACGCCCACGAATTCATCCAGCAACTGCCGCAACAGTACGACACGCCCATCGGCGATCTCGGCATGAAACTCTCCGGCGGCCAGCGCCAACGCCTCGCCATCGCCCGCGCCATCTTGAAGAATCCGCCGATTCTCCTGCTCGACGAAGCCACCAGCGCGCTCGACACCGAGAGCGAACGGATCGTGCAGGCGGCGCTCGATGAGTTGATGTGGGGCAGCGCCCAGCGGCAACTCACCATGCTCGTCATTGCCCACCGGCTTTCGACCGTCCAGCATGCCGACCAGATCATCGTCCTCGACAAAGGCCGGGTCGCGGAACGCGGAACGCACGTGGAACTGCTCCAGCGCGGCCAGGTGTACAAGCGGCTTCACGACCTGCAATTCAAGGCATGAAGGGCTGGCTCATCCGCATCCTCGTCACGACCATTGGCGTGACGTTGCGCTACCGGGTCGACGATCCGCACGGCGTCCTGAGCGCCACCCCGGACGGCTCGCTGATTTTCATCTTCTGGCACAACCGGATTTTTCTCCTGCCGCATTTGTTCCGCAAATACTGGGTCTCCCGGGGCCGCACCAAGGTGGCCGTCCTCATCAGCCGCAGCAAAGACGGCCAGTTGCTCGCGGAGGTATTGGCGGCGTTTCGCCTGCGTTGCGTGCGCGGTTCCAGCAGCCGGGGAGGGGCGGAAGCGTTGCGGGAATTGACGACGCTGGTCCGGGAAGGTTTCGACATCGGCATCACGCCCGACGGTCCGCGCGGGCCGAAGTACACGCTCCAGCCCGGTTGCGTGAATCTCGCCCAGCTTACCGGCGCCACCCTCATCCCCATCAGCTATGATCTTTCGCGTAAGATCACATTGAGAAGCTGGGATGCATTCATGATCCCCCTGCCATTCTCGCGCTGCACCGTCCACCTCGGCGCCCCCCTCAAAATCCCCCGCGACGCCGAA
>OMJI01000313.1 GCA_900299315.1 Verrucomicrobiota bacterium
CTGCTGGCGCATAACTGGGAGGAGTTGTCGCGGCCGGTGCGGGCGGGGATTTCGTTCCTGCCGCTGGTGGTGGCGCAAGTGCTGGCGGTGTGGCTGGTGTGGACGGGCCGGGCGAGCACGGCGTGGCGCGAGGGGGTGGGAACCGGGTTGGCGGTGAGCATCGGGGCGTCGATCGCGTTGATTTCGCAGACGTACAATCTCGGGGGCGATTTCGGGGATTTCATGCTGACGTGGGTGTTGTTTGGTTTGCCGGTGGCGTATCTGTTGCGGGCGACATTGCCGGCGTTGCTGTATCTGGTGGGGATCACGGTGTGGGCCAGTGCGGTTTGGAACAACGGTTGGGCGTCGCTGGGATACTGGCCGTTGCTGGTGCTGGCGTTGCCGTGGTGGTGGCGGGAGTTGCGGGAAGGCCGGTACCAACCCCGGGCGGTGTTGTTCGGTTGGATGCTGGCGATCACGATGAGCGTCGGGTTGGGGATATCGCTGCACGAGACATTCGGCCGGCACGAGACGTGGACTCTGGTGTTCAGCGGATTGGCCGGGACTTTGTTTCTCGCGGGCAGCCGGTGGTGGGAGGCGGGGACGACGTGGTGGCAGCGACCGCTGCAAACGGTGGGCGCGGTGGAAGGCGTGGTGCTGGGACTGGTGCTCTCGTTCAAAGATACCTGGCCGTCTTCCAGTTGGAACGTGACGCCGCACGGCCAAATCTGGGCATCGATGGTGGCAGCGGTGTGGCCGGTGGCGGCGGTGACGTTGTGGGTGCTGGCGTGTCGGCGGCGGGACGAGCGCGAGTTGTTGATGGGCGCGCTGCCGCTGGCGACGATTGTGAGTTACGCACTGGTGAACCTGACGGGGGCGCGCGAGGCCGGGATGTTGGTGATGAACTTGTACCTGTTCGCGCTCGGCGTCGGGACGTTGACGAGCGGTGTGCGGTCGCAGCGGTTGGGTTTGGTCAATGCCGGGATGCTGGTGTTGGCGGCGGTGATTCTGTGCCGGTTCTTCGATGCGGACTTGGGATTCGTGACACGCGGCGTGGCGTTCATCGTGTTGGGGATCGGCTTCCTGGTGACGAACCTCGTGATGCTGCGGCGGAAAGGAGCGGCGCAATGAAATGGCAACGGTGGGCCGTGTTGATCGTAGTCGCGGTGCAACTGGCCGTGCCGGCGTGGATGATTTTCAGTCGCGAACGTATCCTGGCAACCGGGACAGCGTTCCGGTTTCGCACGGCGCCAGTGGATCCGTACGACGCGTTCCGCGGCCGGTACGTGGCATTGCGGTTTGACCAGACACAAGCGGCGGCCCCGGCGGGTCCGGAGTTGCGGCGCGGCCAGAAGACCTTCGCCGTGCTGGAAACGGACAAAGACGGGTTCGCGCATTTCAAGGAACTGCGGCGCGAGCGGCCGGCAAGTGAGCCATACCTGACGGTGCGGGTGGGCTATTACTCATCAGGCTCCATTGTAAATTTGGAGTTACCGTTTGACCGGTTCTACATGGAGGAGCGCACGGCCCCGGCTGCCGAGCAGGCCTACCGGCAGAACAGCCGGCGCGACAGCCAAAACGCATCCGTCATCGTACGCATTCGCGGCGGGCGTGGCGTGATTGAGAACCTCTTGATCGGCGATGTGCCGATTGCTGAGTACGTCCGAAATCAGAAGCCGGGGAGCTAGCCGGTTGCTTGCGCGTGGTCGACAAGGAGTTGCAGCAGCACCCCGAGGAGATGGATTTGGAGGAGCGCGCCGTCCTTGGCGGCCGCACCGGGATCAAGGTCGATGCGCTCCATGTCGGCCTCAGTGACTCGGTGGAGTTCGCCGAGTACGAGCCGGGCTTGGTTGAGCGCGGTCAACCACGCCGGCAGGTGAACAGCAGGGAAGCGGACGGTATCTTCCGCCAAGCCGGTCAGGTCGCGCAGGACGGTTTCTTCCGCGGAAGCGTAGAGGTGATGGAGTTCGGGGGTGGAAATCTCGCGCCATTCGGCGCTAACCTTGGCATCTTCCGGCTGGGCAGCTTGATAGAAGCGGTCGCGGATGCCAGGGGACTCGCGGCGGCGGAGAATCTCCGGTAACTGAAAGATGCAATGCGAGAGGACCGGGGCGATGCCGGTGATCTCGATGGTCTTCTCGTCCACTGCGGTGATGCGCAGGCCGGTCATGATTCTGCCTTTTCGAGCGTGGCCAGCAGTTGATGGCTGTGGAGTTGGTGGACGTAGAGCTCAGCTTTTTCTCGGCCACCGGACCAGACGAGCGACCGGCCTTTGTGATGGACTTCGAGCATGTGGCGCTCGGCCCGGTCGCGCGAGTAGCCGAAGACGCGCTGGAAGACCATGGTGACGTAGGTCATGAGGTTGATGGGATCGTTGTGGACGATGACGTTCCAAGGCGTGGCGAGATCGACTTTGGTTTCGGTCTCGTCGAGGTGAATGGTGCCGGGTTGGGTGGTAGCCACGTGGGGAAGATACCAGATGGAGCGGGCGATGGGAATCGAACCCACCTCGCCGGCTTGGGAAGCCGGTGCATTACCACTATGCTACGCCCGCATCGACGCGGTTATTGTCGCCAAGTGCGCACACAAAGCAAGCGAAAGTTCGGTCGGCGAAAATGCTGTTGCACTCCGAAATGTGGTTGCTATAGTGCTTGTGAAAATTTTCTCAAAGTCGGCTGAGCTTTGAGAATGAGCGGTCGTCACGATGGCTTATTTCATTACGGATACGTGTATTGGGTGCACGGTTTGCGAGTTGAAGTGTCCGGTGGACACGATCAGCGGCAAGTCGAAGGAGAAGTATGTCATCCACCCGGAAGGCTGCATTGATTGCGGTGTCTGCGCGATCTACTGCCCGGTATCCTGCATTCAAGACCAGTACGGAAATCTCGTCACCCGCATCAAGCCGAGTCAGATCCCGAAGGCGCAGGTGATTCTCGATAATTGCACGGGCTGTGAGTTTTGCGTCGATATTTGCCCGTTTGACTGCATTTACATGAAAGATGACCCGACCAATACCGGGGCGGGCCATTACAAGGTGGCGGAAGTCGTGGCGGCGGATTGCGTGGCTTGCCGGCTCTGCGAGATCGTGTGCGACAAGGATGCGATCATCGTGCCGAACGCCCCGACGCACCGGGCGGCGATGTTGCCACATCAGTTGGAGAAACATTAGTCGTACCTGTTCTTTGCAATGAGCGACGAGAAGCAACAGGTGTCGCAGGCGCCAGTGGCGGAAAAGACGAAGGCCATGACGTTGGTGGTCCAGTTGGTCGTGATTCCGCTCGCAGTCGTTGCGTTTTGTGTGGCGCTGGGGGCGTTGTTCATGTGGCTGACTTCCGAGCGCAAGGATTTCAAGGATTACGTGAGCGCCTTGCAATCCACGCGCGGCGCACAGCGCGGGGAACAAGCCCGGTACCTGTTGAATTACATCCAAGAATCCAAGCGGTGGCAGGGGATTTTTGATATTTCGGCGCAGATCAGCAGCGAGTCCGGTCGCGAGAAGTTTTTGCAGGAGAACCCGCAGGCGGTCGGGCAACTGGTGCAGGTGTTTGAGGAGTCGCGCGAGCGGGATCCGAAGACGCGCCGGTACCTCGCGTTGGTGCTGGGGTTGTTGGGGAGTCCGGAAGCGGTCCCGACGTTGAAAACCGGGCTGGACGACTCGGATGCGGAGACGGTAAAGAACTGCATCTGGGCGTTGGGGAGGATGCGGGTGGATGAGGCGGCGGGGAAAATCATCCAGCTAACCCGGCACGACGAAGTCTCGGTGCGCTTGATGGCGGTGTACGTTCTCGGGTCGCTGGAACATCCGCAGTCGCGCAATTTACTGGTCGCGGCGTTGAGCGATCCAAACGAGCTAGTGCAGTGGAATGCGGCATTCGGTTTGGCGAGCCGGGGGGATGCGGCGGCGCAGCCGGTGTTGGAGCGGCTGCTCGACAAGCAGTACGTGGACAAATTTACGGATTTGACGCTGGAAAATCGGCAGCGTTACCGGGTTCTGGCTGTGCAGATGTTGGCCAAGCTGGGCGGTGCGGCGGCTTTGCCGGCGCTGGAAAAGACAAGCACGACCGATTTGGATTTGCAGGTGCGCAACGCGGCATTGCAGCAAGTGAATCAGTTGAAACAGAAGTGAAAATTTATGGCGGAAGCGAGAGATAAATCGAAGGCAGTCGAGACGGCATCCCCGCGCGACCAGGCAGTGCGGAAGTTGCAGGAAAAGGGCGTCCTGAACATGGATGGCCAGCCGATGCCGCGGCGGAAGTTCCTGATCAACCTCGCGCTGGCGTGGGCCACGTTTGCGGCCGCCGCTGGTGGGGCGATCACGGCGTTGTCGGCGTTCCTCATTCCGCGGGTGGATTTCACCAAGGTGGAGACGTTCAAGATCGGGCCGCCCTCCAACTTCCCGCCAAAGACGGTGAACGAGGATTACAAGGCCAAAGGCAAGTTCTGGGTAATCAACGACGGCCAGAAGATCATCGCGATCTCGGTCGTCTGCACGCATCTCGGCTGCACGCCCAACTGGATGGAGACGGAACGCAAGTTCAAGTGCCCGTGCCATGGCAGTGGCTTCACGATGGTCGGGAAGAATTTCGAAGGCCCGGCGCCGACGTGGTTGCGCCGGTATGAAGTGTCGTTGGCGGATGACGGGCAGATCGTGGTGAACAAAGGCCGGTTGTTCTACGAGGAAAAGGGCGAGTTCGTTGATCCCCGGTCGTATATCGCGGTGTAAGGAACAGCATGTTAAAGAGCCTCAAAGAATCCGATTTCGGCGCACAAGTTAAGAAGTCCATTTTCCGTGTCGGCATCCCGAACACGGACCGCAAACGCGTGCTCATCGTCTTGGGCAATGTGTTTCTCCACCTGCACCCCACGAAGGTGCGGACCAGTGGCGTGAAGCTCCGCTACACGTGGTGCGCCGGTGGGCTTTCGTTCTTCCTGTTTCTCGTGCTGACGCTGACCGGCGTGCTGCTGATGTTCTACTACCGGCCGACGGTCGAGGGCGCTTACGTGGACATGCTCGACATCCGCTCGCAGGTGCCGTTTGGCATCATGCGCGAGTTGCACCGGTGGTCGGCTCACGCGATGGTCATCATGGTCATGGTGCACATGTTCCGCGTGTTCATGACCGGCAGTTACAAGCCACCCCGGGAATTCAATTGGGTCATCGGCGTCATCCTGCTCGTATTGACGTTCCTCCTGAGCTTTACCGGCTACCTGCTCCCGTGGGATCAGTTGGCGATCTGGGCGATCACGGTCGGTTCCAACATGGCCAAGGCGCATCCGCTTGTCGGCGCCGGTGGGCCGTTCTCGGACTTCTTGCAAATCGGTGGCGTGCCGCTGGTGCATCCCGGCAGTGACGCGCGGTTTATGTTGCTTGGCGCGAAGGAAATCGGCGGGACGACGTTGTTGCGGTTTTACGTGTTGCATTGCGTCGGTATTCCGCTGGGTGCGGCGGTGCTGATGGCGGTTCACTTCTGGCGCATCCGTAAAGACGGTGGAATTTCGGGACCATTATAAGACATGCATCCGGTCGAGACTGCTAACAATCCATTGTTCGAGGCCTTCAAGGCCCTGTGTAACGGCCTGGCTGATCCGCGGCTGAGCTTCTTGCTCGCGGCGGTCGGGTTGTTCGTGATGCTGCGGTTCCGCCGGCAGGTCTTCAACTGGTGGGTCGGCGGTCTCGTGCTCATCTTGGAGGCGGTGGTCATCCTCATCGGCCTGAAAGATCCCAACTTTCACCTGATCGTCGCCAAGCCGGACAACGTGCCGATCACGATCATGTTGTTCCTGACCACCATCACGTTCTGGCTCGCCATGGTGCAGGCGGTGGAAAACGAACGCCGGGCGGAACAGAAGCTCCCGCCGGCCGAGAAGGAAACTTCCCAGTCCAAGACCTGGGTTTGGCCGGACCTCCTCTACATCGAATTCATCGCGCTCATCATCGTCTCGGTAGCGCTGATTCTCTGGGCAATCTATCTCCGCGCGCCGCTCGAAGAGCCGGCCAATCCGTCCGCCACACCGAACCCGTCCAAGGCACCCTGGTACTTCCTCGGGTTGCAGGAAATGCTGGTGTACTACGATCCGTGGTATGCCGGTGTCGTGCTGCCACTGATCATCATTGCCGGGTTGTGCGCCATCCCGTACATCGACAACAACCCGAAGGGCAACGGCTACTACACCTTCAGCGAACGGAAATTCGCCATCACATCTTTCCTCTTCGGCTACCTCGCCTTGTGGGTGTTCATGATCATTACCGGCACCTTCCTGCGCGGTCCGGGCTGGAACTTCTTCGGCCCCTTTGAATACTGGGACCCGCACAAGGTCGTCGCGCTGAACAACGTCAACGTCTCGGACTACGTCTGGGTCGTGTTCTTCCCGAAGATTTACCGGGCCACGCACATCGAGTGGTTCAACCAAGGCTTGCCGAACGTCCAGAACGTCATCTGGCAGCTTGTCCCGCCGAGCATGGAGAACACGGTCGCCTTCTTCCACGAGGTCGGCCAAGCCTTGAAGCGCGAGTTTGCCGGGATCCTGTTCCTCGGCTTCTACTTCCTGGCGTTGCCGGGTGCGCTGGCGAAGACCTGGCTGAAAAAGTTTTACGAGAACACCGACGTCATCCGCTACAGCGTGCTGGTGATGCTGGTACTGACGATGGGAACGTTGCCGTTGAAGATGGTGTGCCGGTGGCTTTTCAACCTGAAATACTTTGTCGACACCCCGTGGATAAAATTCTGAGCCGATGAGAAACCAACCCGAAACCGTCCACGCCTACAACATCCCACGCCTGAACTGGTGGTTCCTGATCGCCAGCGCGTTGTTTGTCGGCTGCTTTGTCCTGATGATCTGGGTGGATTATTCCGGTGGGGAACTCCCGTTCCTTGGTCTGAAGGGTGACCGGCAATGGAAGAATTACCAGCGCGAGTTCTACACGCTCGAAAAGAAACGCCTCGCATCCGACGCGCAGGCTGCCGAGTTGCGCGCCAACGAGCAGGGATTGGCCAAGCTCGAAGCCGAGGAGAATCAGCTCAACACCCAGTTGTCCGGCAAGCGCGATGAGTTGGCGAAGCGTCAGGCCGAGGCCGCGGAACTGAAAGTCGAAGCCGACCGGGTTATGCGCGAGTTCACGATGGCCAAGGCGACCCGCGACGAGGTCCGGTCGTTCTACGAAGCCGCGCTCGAGCGGAATGAATTGAAGAAGGACAACCCGGAAGTCCAAGACTGGCTCGACCGGGTCGAGACCGCCAACGACCGGGCGGCCAAACTGGAATTGCGGAATCAGGAAGCCGACGCGAAGTACAACGCCGCCAAGGCGAAAGTGGAAGAGTTGGTTGGTCAGCGCAACGCCATCGAGGCGCAAAAGAACCGGCTACTCTCCACGAAAACAATCGTCTCCAAGCGCCTCAAGCAGCTGAGTGACTCACTCGTGCAGACGGTCGTGAATGCGCCCGTGCTCGAATTCGCGGCGGCCACTTACAAGGTCGAACAGATCGTCGCCGAGAGCCATCACGTCGATGTGAATTTCACCACTGTTCCACGCGTCGACCGGTGCATCACCTGTCACAAGGGAATCGATCGCAAGGATGCGACCACGGATGAGAAGGCGTGGCGCGCCCAGCACAAGATCGACAACGTCGAGTGGTCGAAGTTGCCGCAGCCGTTGCGGAGCCATCCCCGGCTGGATCTCTACGTTTCCGACACGTCGCCCCACCCGGCCAGCAAGTTCGGCTGCACGTCGTGCCACTGGGGCTGGGACCGGGAAACCAATTTCTCGCGGGCCGGTCACACTCCCCACGCGGAGGAGAAGGGGCTTTACGTCCAAGACAAGGATACCGGGTTCTGGGTTCCGTATGCCGAGCCGGACGAAGAGGAAGATGCCAAGGTCAAGCCGGCTGCCGCGACGAAGGTGAAGCCGGTCGAGATGACCCAGCGCGATGCGTGGGAGAAGAATTATCACTGGGAACATCAGGAATTTCTCACCCAGCCGATGCGCGCCAAGAAGTACGCCGAGGCGAGCTGCTTGAAGTGTCACAACAACCAGACGCATCTCGAAGGCGGAGAAAACCTTGATCATGGCCGGCGGTTGATCGAACAGTTGGGTTGCTGGAGCTGCCACAAGATGAAACAGATCGAGACGTACTCCGTTCATCACGTGGCCGAGGGCGAGACCTTCGAGGAAATCTGCAAGCTTTACGATGTCGTGCCGGCCGAGGTCCGCAAGCTCAACAACATGGCGGCGGACGCGCCGGTCACCGTCGGCCGGGAGTTGACGATCCCGATTCGTACCCTGCGCAAGCCGGGCCCGAGCCTCTACAAGGTCGCCACCAAGGACACGAAGGAATGGACGCGCAAGTGGCTGCACAACCCGGCCGCCTTCCGTCCGAACACTTACATGCCGCGGTTCTGGGGCTTGGACAACAACAAGGACACCCCGGTTCGCAACGAAGTCGAAATCAACGCCATCACCGAGTTCCTCTTCGCGGTCAGCGAGAAGCCCGCGTATCCGCCGCCGCCCGTGAAGGGTGATGCGGCGCATGGCAAACAACTCGTCCAGCAGGTCGGTTGCTTGGCTTGCCACGTCATCGACGACAAGCTGATGGATTTGAAGCCGACGAAGGACGTGGCGAAGTATCTCGACAAGTGGGAATACCGGCGCGCCCGGTCGCAAGGCCCGCAACTCGGCGGGGCCGGCAGCAAGTCGGATGTGAACTGGCTTTACGCGTGGTTGAAGGATCCGAAGCAGTACAACCCGAAGACCAAGATGCCGAACCTCCGGCTCAGCGACCAGGAAGCGGCCGACATCGCCGAGTATCTGCATTCCCTGAAACACGCCGCCACCGACGACCAGAAACTCGACCCGGTGGACAAGAATGAATTGGATGCGGTCACGCTGGAGTATTTGCAGGTGACGCTGCCGCGCAAGCAAGCTGAGGAGAAGATCAACAACCTCGATGACTTGATCGAACAGTACTTCGGCGACGAGACTACCGCGCCCTACTACAGCGACGCAACCCGGTTGGCGCGTGAACAGGCCCAAGTGGCCGCGTTGCAGAAAGAGTACGATGAGACGTTTGACGATGCCGTCCAGAAGAAGAAGGAAGCGCTCGAAGCCAGCTTGAAGGTTGTGCAGGAAAAGATGGCGGCCATCAAACAGCAGGTCGCGGCGCTCACGCCGGAGGAGAAGAAGAACGTCTTCCTCGGCAGCAAATTGATCAGCCGGCTCGGCTGCTTCGCTTGCCATGACATTCGCGGCTACGAAAACGCCAAGCCGATCGGCGCCGAGTTGAGCGAATGGGGCAGCAAGCCGGTCAGCAAACTCGACTTTGGCTTGATCGAAATCGAGCGCGACCGGATCGCGTGGTTGAAGCAGAAGCTGAAGGCCCCCCGGTCGTATGACATCGGACGCATCGGCATCACGCGTTCACCGCAGGAATTGCTGAAGATGGGCAAGTTCAGCCTGACCGAAGAGCAGATGGACCAGATTGCCACAGTCATCTCCGGTATGACGGATGAGAAGCTTACCGCCGACGAGCCGCAGAAGCTGACGCCGACGGAGCACATGATCGAGCGCGGCCGGTGGATGGTGAAGGAATTGAACTGCACCGGCTGTCACCAGATCGAGGGCAAAGGCTGGGCGATTCGTTCGACCGGCATCCCGCCCGGCATGGAGCCGCCGATGGTGAGCGGATTGCCGGGCCAACTCCGGCAGGGTCAGCGCACCCAACCGGATTGGCTGTTCCACTTCTTGAAAGCGCCGCAGACCGGCCAGATCCGGCCGTGGTTGCACGCGCGGATGCCGACGTTCGGTTTGAGCGACGCCGAGGCGAACGTGTTGGTGAAATATTTCGCCTACGAAGGCCGGGCGCAGTTCCCGTATCAGTCGGCCAAGATCAACAACGATCCCGTGCACTTGGCGGCTGGTAAGCAATTGTTCGAGCAGTTGAAGTGTGCGTTGTGCCACATCGTCGAGGGCAAAGCTCTCGGCAAGCCGCTGTCGGAGATACCGGAGGAAGACCTGCCCCGGCTGGCTCCGAACCTGTCGCTGGCCGGCAAGCGGTTGCAGCGTGATTGGCTGATCAATCGCTGGTTGCCGGAGCCGTTGGCGCAGGTGCCGGGCACGCGCATGCCGCAGTTTGAATATGGCGCGACCATCGCCCCGAACATCCTTGGCGGTGATGGCTTGAAACAGCGCGAAGCGTTGGTGGATTACGTCCTCTCGCTGGCTGAGCACGAGGACCACGCGGTGAACAATAGCAGCGCCACCGCGTCGAAGCAGTAAGTGTGGGAGCCGAGTTTGCCCTTGCAACGGGCAGGCGGTTTCCCTAGGAAAGTAACCTCAAAAAATTGAAGGAGTCGTAATGCAAAGCAAGCAATGGGCAGTGGTCGCAGTGGTAGCGGTTGCGGCGGCGTTGAGCGCGCGGGCCGGTGATGTGTCCGGTAGCGTGAAGTTCGACGGCGAAGCGCCGAAGATGAAGAAGATCAAGATGGACGCCGATCCGAAGTGCGCCGAGATGCACGCGGACGAGCCGGCCAAGAGCGAGGAAGTGGTCGTCAACGAGAACGGCACGTTGAAGAACGTGTTCGTCTACGTGAAGACCGGCTTGGAAGGGAAGACCTTTGACGCGCCGAAGGAGCCGGTTGAGATCCGGCAGCACGGTTGCATGTACAGCCCCCGGGTGTTCGGGATGATGGCCAAGCAGCCGTTGAAGATTCACAACGACGACGACACACTTCACAACGTCCACGCGATGCCGACGGCGAGCAAAGAGTTCAACATCGGCCAGCCGAATCAGGGGATGGAAACCACCCGCACCTTCGCGAACCCGGAGGTCATGGTGAAATTCAAGTGCGATGTCCACCCGTGGATGGCCGCGTATGTGGGCGTGTTGAGCCACCCGTTCTTCGCCACGACCGGCGAGGACGGCAAGTTCACGATCAAGGGTCTGCCGGCGGGCGAGTATGAGATCGTCGCCTGGCACGAGAAGTTTGGTGAGCAGTCGGCGAAGGTCAAAGTCGCCGATGGCGCGGTGTCGCAGGACTTTTCGTTCAAGCCAACCGCGGAGTAGTTTGTCGCAAGGCCGGGAGGGGCGACGTGGCCGTCGCCCCTCCGGCTATTTTCCGGAGGGTCGCAGTCAGCATGTCAGCACACACACACGATCACGAGCATCATCACGCGCACGAACCGGGGTTTGTGCGCAAATACATTTTCTCGACCGACCACAAATGGATCGGCATCCAGTACGGCGTCACGGCTTTGGCATTTTTGTTTTTCGGTTTCTGCCTCGTGATGCTGATGCGCTGGCAATTGGCGTATCCCGGGAAGGCATTCCCCATCGCCTTCATCAACCACCTGCTTGGTGAAGCTCGCATGCCGGGCGGGGTGATGGCGCCGGAGTTCTACAACCAGCTCGGCGCGATGCACGGCACGATCATGGTGTTCTTGGGCGTCGTACCGCTCGCGGTCGGCGCGTTTGGCAACTACCTCGTTCCGCTCCAAGTCGGGGCGCAGGACATGGCGTTCCCGAAACTCAACATGTCCAGCTACTGGGTTTACTTTGTCGGCGGCGTCGTGATGCTCGGGGCGTTCTTCGTGCCGGGCGGCGCGGCGCAGTCAGGCTGGACGTCTTACGCACCGCTATCGAATATCACGGTACCGGGTGGCGCGGAGTTCCTGAGCCGGATCCTTACCGGGCAGACGATGTGGTTGCTTGGCATGGTGTTCCTGATCACCTCGTCGTTGCTCGGCTCGGTGAACATCATCGTGACTATCGTGCAGCTGCGCGCGAAGGGGCTGACGTGGATGCGGTTGCCGTTTTTCATCTGGGCGCAGTTGGTCACATCGTTCCTACTCGTGCTGGCGTTCCCGCCGTTGGAAGCGGCCGGCGTGATGCAGTTGATGGATCGCTTGTTTGGTAGCAGCTTCTTCCTGCCGAGCGGGTTGGTGATCAGCGGCAAGGAACTGGCAGTGAGCGGTGGCGGTAGCGCGTTGCTCTGGCAGCACTTGTTCTGGTTCTTGGCGCATCCGGAAGTGTATGTGTTGATCCTCCCGGCGTTGGGGATAGTGGGCGAGGTCATCGCCAACAACACCCGCAAGCCGCTTTGGGGTTACAAGTCGCTCGTCTACGCGGCGATCTTCCTCGGGTTCATGTCCTTCGTCGTTTGGGCGCACCATATGTTCCTGACCGGCATGGGCACGACTATCAATGCGTTCTTCCAGACCACCACGATGATCATTTCGGTACCGTCGATTGTGATCCTGACGGCACTGATTCTGTCGCTTTGGGGAGGCTCGATCCGGTTTACAGTGCCGATGCTGTTCGCCCTGGCGTTCCTGCCGATGTTCGGTATCGGCGGTTTGACTGGCCTGCCGCTTGGTTTGGCGACGTCGGATATTCACTTGCACGACACTTACTACGTCATCGGCCACTTCCACTATGTGGTAGCGCCCGGGACGTTGTTCGCGTTGTTTGCCGGTATCTATTTCTGGTTCCCGAAGGCGTCGGGCCGGAAGCTGAACGAGACGCTGGGTAAGATTCATTTCTGGGTTTCGCTCATCGCCATCAACGGAGTGTTCATGCCGATGTTCATCCAGGGCATGGCCGGTGTTTCCCGCCGCTTGTACGATGGCGGCACGACGTACCTGCACGCGCAGGATGTGCTGATGCTTAACAAGGTGATGTCGCACTCGGCGTGGTTGCTGGGCGCGGCGCAACTCGTGTTCATCGTGAATTTCTTCTGGAGCATCTGGGCCGGTAAGAAGGCGGAGAACGACAATCCGTGGGAAGCGACGACATTGGAATGGGCCACGCCCACGCCGCCGCCGCACGGCAACTTTACCCAGATCCCGGAAGTCTACCGCGGCCCGTACGAGTACAGCGTGCCGGGGGCGAAACGGGATTTCACGCCGCAACATTTGCCGCAGGAGGTTTGATTCATGTCTGCTGATATCGTCATTCCCTATAACGACACCGACCGTCCGGATACCGGGCTATACAACGCCAAGCTGGGCGTCTGGCTGTTCCTCGCGTCTGAAGTCATGCTCTTCGGCGCGTTGTTCTCCACCTACATCCTGTTGCGCGTCGGTGCAGTAAAGTGGGAACACGGCGCGGACATCCTCAACATCCCGCTCGCCACGCTGAACACGATGGTGCTGATCGGGTCGTCGGTCACGATGGTGCTGTCGTGGGCGGCGTTGAAGGCAAAGAACTTCCCCCGCTACCGGCTCTGCATGGGCCTGACGTTCCTGGCGGGCATCGGCTTCTTGATCATCAAGACCATCGAGTACAAGGCGAAGTTCGAGCACGGGCTGTCGCCGGCGACGAGCACGTTCATGGCGATTTACTTCACCATGACCGGCTTGCATGCGTTGCACGTCATCGGCGGAATGATCGTGAACGGTTATCTGCTCGGGCCGGGCGCCAAGATGTGGCACACGGAACCCCGGCGGTTCACGAATCGCATCGAGGTGGCCGGGCTCTACTGGCACTTCGTCGATCTCGTCTGGATTTTCTTATTCCCGACGTTGTACTTGTTGCCGGGGAAAGGCATGTAAGGAGTTTGTAGGCCGCTTCTGTGAAGCGGCGTTGAGCGCCGACTCGCAGAGTCGGCCTACAGGAAAGAAAAGGTTTATGAGCGCAGATCATCATCCGGAAGCCATCAAGAAACAGGTCAGCCTCTACTGGAAAGTCTTTGGCGCGCTGACCATCGGTACCATCATCACGGTCGCCATCGCGAACGTTCACCTCGGCATCCTGTTGGGGATCGCGGTGGCGTTGGTGGTGGCGTTGGTGAAAGGCTCGCTCGTGGCCGGGTACTTCATGCACCTGTTCCACGAGGTGAAATGGATTTACGGCGTCTTGCTCCTCACGGCGGTCTTCTTTGTGGTCTTGATCGCCTTGGTGATGTGGACGACCGCCGACCAGCAGGGACGGCATTCCGGCACCTTCGCGGTGCCGCAACGCCACGTGGAGCCGCACCACGCAACCGAAGCGGCGGAGGCGCACTAACATGTCACTGAAGGCATTTCACGTTTTCTTCATCACCATCTCAGTCCTGCTCTGCCTTGGATTCGGGGCGTGGTGCCTCGGTTCCGAATACGCGCACGGCAAGATGGCGTACACGGTGGCCGGCATCGTTTCGTTCGTGCTCGGCATCGTGCTGGTCATCTACGAGATCACGTTCTTGAAGAAGACGAAGGATTTGGAATGAGTTTGATCGCGGTACTTTTGGCCTGTGCCACCTGTTACGGCGACCCGCAGTCGCTGCAGACGAAAGGCATGAACTCCGCCATTTGGTTCATGCTGGGTATCACCGCGGTGGTGTTGAGCGGGCTGGGCGTTGTTTTTATCGGTTTCATCCGCCGCGCGCGGCGGGCGAGTTTGAATCAAAGCGAGTAGTGGAAGCGAGGAGACGGATATGATTTGGAAACACTTGGGCTTACCGGTTGACGCGTCAGCGCACGGCGTGCAGATCGACAAACTGATCCTTTGGGTTCACGTCCTGATGATCGTGCTGTTCGTGGGGTGGGGGCTGTTCTTCCTCTACACCATCTTCCGATTCCGCCGCGGCGCCAACCCGAAGGCCGACCACGACGGCGTGAAGACGCACGCGTCGTCCTACCTCGAAGCCGTGGTCGCGCTCATCGAAGTCGCGCTGCTCATCGGCATTTCGATCCCGTTCTGGTCGTGGAAGGTCAATGCGGCTGTCACCGAATCACCGGACACCGTCCACATCCGTATCGTCGCCCAACAGTTCGCGTGGAACATCCATTACCCCGGCAAGGACGGCATTTTCGGCCGGTCCGACATCAAGCTCGTCAACGAGCAGACCAACCCGATCGGCCTCGACCGGGCCGGTGACCCGCATGCCAAGGACGACATCGTCACCATCAACCAGCTTCACATCCCGGTCGACACGCCCATCATTTGCGAAGTCACGACCAAGGACGTCATCCACAGCTTCTTCCTGCCGGTCATGCGCGTGAAACAGGACACCATCCCCGGCATGAGCATCCCGGTCTCGTTCACGGCGACGATGACCTCCGACCAGATTCGCGAGCAACTCGCCAAGACCATCACCCTCCCGAGCGAACAGAAACTCGAAGGCATCGTCGCCCTGCAGGACTACGCCGGCAAGGACGGCAAAGCCATCGTCAAGGCCGGCAAGTCGGTCACCGACGCCGTGGCCAAGAAACTGGTGGAGGCCGGCATCACGGAAATCCGCGTCGGGCCGCGCGTCCCGGCGGAGATCGCCTGCGCGCAGTTGTGCGGCTTGGGTCACTACCGGATGAAGGGATTCCTCACGATCCACGAAAAGTCCGACTACCAGAAGTGGCTCGCGGAACAGGCTGAGGAATAATGAACCGCTGGTTGCACCGCTACGCCTGTCTGCTTGCGGCCACGACGTTCTTCCTGATCGTGGTGGGGGCGAGCGTAACGAGCAACCGGGCCGGTCTGTCCGTGCCGGACTGGCCGACGACCTACGACCAGCCGATGGTGCGGTTCCCGCTCGCCAAGATGGTCGGTGGCATCTTCTACGAACATGGTCACCGGCTTCTCGCGAGCCTCGTCGGTTTATTGACCACCGGCTTGGCGCTCTGGACCTTCTTCGGTCAACGCGACCGGACAGTGCGACGTCTGGGCATCGCGGCCCTGGCGGCGGTGCTGCTCCAGGGATTGCTTGGCGGATTGACTGTGAAATTCTTCCTGCCGCCGCCGGTCTCGATTGCGCATGCGGCATTGGCGGAAGCGTTCTTCTGCATCACCCTGGCGCTGGCGGTTGTCACATCGCCCCGCTGGCAGTTACCGGCAACGGAGACTCCCCGGGCGCGCGCATTGCGGTGGCTCGCCTTGGCGACGACCGGGCTCATCTACATCCAGCTCATCCTTGGCGCATCAGTCCGGCATGCGGAGCGCGCCGTGTTGTTTCACATCTTCGGCGCCATCGCGGTCTTCGTGACGGCCGGGGTGGCGGTGATGGCCTTGTTGCCCTCGGTCCGACGCCGGGACTTTCTCGCACCGGCCATCGGTCTCGGGTTGCTGATTTTCACCCAGCTCTGGGTCGGGGTGTGGACGCTCGTCGTCCGCGTCCCGAAAGCCGAGCACGGGCAACTCGATCCTGTACAGATTTGGATTCCGACTGCGCACCTCGCCATCGGGGCGGCCATTCTCGCGTGCAGTTTCATCCTGACTCTCAAGGCCTGGCGGGGCTTGCGGGTGGCCGCGACGCCGCCGGTGCCGTGGGGCGCGTATGTGGATTTGGTGAAGCCGCGAATCGTGACGATGGTGTTGGTGACGACAACGCTCGGCTTCTTCCTCGGCCACGCCGGGTTTCATGATGTGCCGGTGCTCCTGCTCACGCTGCTCGGCGTGGGTTTGGCGACCGGCGGCTCGGCGGTGCTGAACAATTATCTCGAACGCGACAGCGACGCGAAGATGCAACGGACCCGGCACCGGGCCCTGCCGGCGGGCATCATCGAGCCGCAACACGCGCTCGGCCTCGGCGTCAGCCTCGTGCTGGCCGGGGTGCTCGTGCTGGCGCGCGGCGTGAATTTGCTGACGGCTTTCTTGGTGTTGCTGGCGACGTTTCTCTACGTCGTCGTCTACACGCCGCTGAAGAAGATGAGTTGGCTCAATACGACTTTCGGTGCCATTCCCGGTGCGATTCCACCGATGGCCGGCTGGGCGGCGGCGACCGGACGCGCGGACTTGGGAGCGTGGGTGTTGTTTGGAATTCTCTTTGTTTGGCAACATCCGCACTTCTTCGCCATCGCGTGGATGTTCCGCGATGACTACCGGGCGGCGGGCTTCCAGATGTTGCCGGTGGTGGAGCCGGAGGGGACGAGCACGTTCCGGCAGACGATTCTTTTCTCGGTGTTGCTGATCGGCGTCTCGGTGCTGCCGACGCTGATTGGGATGACCGGCCGCGTATACTTGGTCGGCGCGCTTGTGTTGGGGGTGGCGATGCTGGCGGCCGGGATTGGATTCACAACCTCCAGAACCTTCGGCGACGCGCGGCGATTGCTCAAGGCGTCGGTGATTTATCTGCCGCTCTTGCTGATCCTGATCATCGCCGATGCCGGATTCTAACCAGCCATTACTCGTCGTCGACGCAGTCACCC
>OMJI01000314.1 GCA_900299315.1 Verrucomicrobiota bacterium
GGCAGCACCTACATCACCAACTGCATCGAGGTCAGCGGCGTGGAGTGCGTGAAATTCGACAACGACATCCCGCTCAAGTACGGCATCGACCAATGCATCGGCGACACCATTGGGCCCGGCGGTCTCTTCAAGGCACTGCGCACCGTCCCGGTCTGGCTCGACGTGTTGCGCGACGCTGAGCGGCTCTGCCCGGATGCCCTCGTCCTCAATTACACCAACCCGATGAGTATGATGTGCCTCGCCGCCGCGCGCGCGACGAACATGAAGGTCGTCGGGCTCTGCCACAGCGTGCAGGGGACGACGCACCTGCTCGCCCAGCGCGCTGGGGTGCCGTATGCGGAGGTTGAATGGGAATGCGCCGGCATCAACCACCTCGCGTGGATCACCACGTTCAAACACAAGGGCCGGGACCTCTATCCCTTGTTGAAACGCAAAGCCACCGCGGACATCGCGCGCACCCTCAAGGAAGGCCGCCCGAAACTGAAACGGCTTAGCCAATATCACTGGGAAGCCCCCGAATGGCACCGCGACATCGTCCGCAAGGACATGATGCTGCATTTCGGCGCGTTCATCACGGAGAGCAGCGGGCATCTCAGCGAATACCTGCCGTATTACCTGAAGCGGAAAGACATTCTCAAGGCCTACTGCCGGGAAGGCTACGACGGCGGGTCGCGGTTCTACGCAAGCAACTGGCCGACGTGGCGCAAGAACGCCGACCGGCAACGGCTGCGGCTGTTGGCCGGTAAGGAGAAGATGGAGTGGGCGCGGAGTTGGGAGTACGCGAGCTGGATCATCGAGGCACGGGAGAAGGACGCGCCCTTCCGCATTCACGGCAACGTGATCAACAACCACCGGACCGGCGGCCCGTTGATCAGCAACCTGCCGGCCGATGGCTGTGTCGAGGTCGCCTGCATGATCGACCGCAACGGTGTGAACCCGACCGTCTACGGCGCGTTACCGCCCCAGATGGCCGGGCTGTGCGCGAGCCACATGTATTTCCACGAACTCGGCGCCACCGCGGCCATCGAACGCAGCAAGGAAGCGGCGATTCACGCGTTGATGCTCGACCCGTTGACGGCCGCGATTTGCTCGCCGGCAGAAATCCAGAAGATGACGCTGGAGATGTTCGCCGCGGAGAAGAAGTTCCTGCCCGGCTACAAGTGAGCCGTCAGTAGTCGGAGATCTTGGCCGGTGCCGGGGTCAATGCGCCGCCGGTCGGCTTCAAGTTAAGCGCCGCGGCAAACTCGGGCGCGTTGCGGATGTTGTCCAGATCCCGGTCGGTCTGCGCGAGTGTGGCGTACCGACCGCTCCGGTCGCGTTCAATGCAGAGGCGCAACTGCCGGATGGATTCGTCTGACTGGTTCAACAGCGAGTAGGCGCAGGCGAGGTTGTAGTAAACCTCCGACTCACCACCGGACTTCTCCGCCGCCAACTGCAAGCGTTCCACAGCCTGACGCAGCACCAGCCGGTTGTTCTGCATGCGCCCAATCTCCATCTGGGCGACGCCCCAGAGCATATACGGGGTGGAGCTATTCGCGATCTCATCGCTTTTCATCGCCTCCTGCAAGAGATCGACACCTTGCGTCATCCATCTCATCCGTTCTCGGTCTGCTGTCACTTGCCGGCCGATCTGGAGCACGCACGAGGCGAGATCCAACTGCACACGGCCGCGCTCGCTGGTGAATTTGACGATGTCGAGAGCCTTCTGTAGGAGCGTCTGCGCCTGTTGAAGGACCTTGAGTTGCTCGGCTGCATTCGGCATCGCGCTGGCAGCGTCGCGCATCAGGAATCGTCCCCACATCTGATAGATGGGCCAGTCTGCACCGGTAGAGGTCGCTGCGTGTTGGAAAGCGTCGTGGGCCGCCCGCACAAATTTCATGCGTTCCTCGCGGTCGCCAGTCAATCCCGCCAGCCGTTGGTTGCAGGCCGCCAGATCGCACCAAGCCCGGTAGAAATCTGGCCGATAGCCGGTCGCTTGGGTGTACGCTGTAATTGCCTGCCGGTAGTTCTCGATGATCACTGCCACACCGGCCGCGCGTTCGGCAGCAGACTGGAAGTCGCGACCCTGATTGTAAATCTGATCCACCGCAGGGTCATAGCCCGCTACCAATGTCTGGAACTTCGGCAGTGCCCGCAACTCCTTCCACTCGGCATCCGTCTTGACCGCATGCACCACCGCCTTCGTCGTGTCGTCGCGCAGACACCGCGCCAATTGCCCGTACGCTGCCTCGGCTTCGCCAAGAGTAGCGTAGGCGCAGGCGAGGTTGTAACGCTTCATCACGTTGCCAGGGGCATTCTCGACGGATGCCCGCATGCGCTCTGTGGCGGCGTGAGCTTTGGCATGGTCGCCGGTCAGCCGCCCATCGTGCAACATGGCGACGGAGACATTGTCTTCGACATAAGGCGTCATCAGGTTCGGTTGATCTTTTCGAACCTGTTCGAAAAGTCCCAATGCTTCCCGGTAAAGCTTCCCCTGACGTTCGGTGTCGGGAATCTCCGGGCAAAAACTCACGCTAAACAATGCCTGTTGCAGCCGGGGCACCGCACGTGTCTCGTCATCTTTGGCGTGCGTGATCGCAGAGTCAAACAGTCCCCGGGCCTCCTCGAAGAGCAACAACCGTTCGTCCGGTTTGGTCGTGCCGCTCAACACTCGTTCAACCAAGAACTGCGCCCACAGTTGGTACACCGTCCAGTCCGCCTCGGGAGATTTTGCCGCCAGCGCGAACTGCTCCCGGATTGCCCTGATGAGATCCGCTTGTTCCTGCTCGCGCGTCGCTGTCGGCAAAAATCGATTCCAGACGTCCGCCAGCCGGAGGTGCAGTTCCATCGAGTCCGTCCGCAGCGTGGCGGCAGCCTGATACTTCTTGGCTGCACCCTGCAAGTCGCCCTGCTCCTCGAGCTTCTTGCCGTCCGCCAGCAACGTGTCAGCCGTCACTGGCACCACCGGCTCGATGTCCTGTGCAAACGCCCACGCCACACTGAGCAGGAAGATGATGAAAACACGAATCACAGTCGCACTCTATCTGCGTCCGTTCGGGAAATCAATTTGCGTAAACGTCGCCTTTCCATTAGAAGAAATCCGATGAATCTCTTCAACCTGACCGGCGAAACCGCTGTGGTCATCGGCGGCACCGGGGTGCTGGGAGGCGCTTTGGCTCGCGGCTTGGCAGATGCGGGGGCGGCTGTCACGGTCGTGGGACGAACCAATCGCGGCGCACTGCCCTTTGTCGCTGCCGATGTCACCGATGCCGGTAGCCTGCGACAGGCGCTTGAACTGACCGGTATCCCGACAATCCTCGTCAACGCCGCCGGCGGCAATGATCACAAGGCCACAGTCACGGCAGAACTGCCATTCGAGCGGATTCCACGCGAGAACTGGGCCAGCGTCTTTGACCTCAACCTGGTCGGTGGAGTTCTATTGCCCTGCCAGATTTTCGGCGGCGCGATGACACGCGGCTCCATCATCAACATCGCCAGCGTTAGCGCGCACCTGCCGCTTTCGCGGGTCGTCGCCTACTCCGCCGCCAAAGCGGCTGTGCTCAACTTAACCCAGTTCCTCGCCCGCGAATGGGCGCCCCGGGGCATTCGCGTCAACTCGATCACCCCCGGCTTTTTCCCTGCCGAACAGAATCGCCGGCTGCTCTTCAAGGAGGACGGCACCCCCACGCCGCGCGCCCAATCCATCTTGGGCCACACACCCATGAACCGGTTCGGCACCGCCGACGAGCTCGTCGGGGCAGCCATTTTCCTCGCCAGTCCCAAAGCCAGCAGCTTCGTCACCGGCGCGGACATCCGCGTCGACGGCGGATTCCTCGCGCAAACCATCTAGGAGACAACCATGCCATCACAAATCGGACTGATCGGACTCGCCGTCATGGGCGAGAACCTCGCCCTCAACATCGCCAACCACGATTTTTCCATCTCCGTGTTCAATCGCACCACCAGCAAGGTGGACGAGTTTGTGAACGGCCGCGCCAAGGGCAAGCCGGTGACCGGCACACGCACGCTGCCGGAGTTTGTCCAGTCACTGCAAACACCGCGCAAGATCATCATGCTCGTCAAAGCCGGCAAGGCTGTGGATGAATTGATCGAACAACTCCTCCCGCTCTGCCAGCCCGGTGACATCCTCATCGACGGCGGCAACTCGCTGTTCACTGACTCCATCCGTCGCACGCAGTACGTTGAGAGCAAGGGCATGCTGTTCGTCGGCTCCGGCGTATCCGGCGGCGAAGAAGGCGCGCTGAAGGGTCCGTCGCTAATGCCGGGCGGCAGTCCGGCCGCGTGGAAACACATCCAACCGATCTTCCAAGCGATTTGCGCGAAGACACCGGATGGCGATCCGTGTTGCGACTGGATCGGCGAAAATGGGTCCGGTCACTTCGTGAAGATGGTCCACAACGGCATCGAGTACGGTGACATGCAGTTGATCTGCGAGGTGTACGATCTGATGAAGCGCGGCCTCGGCCTGACAAACAAGGAGATGCACGACGTGTTTGCCGAATGGAACACCGGCGAGCTCGACAGTTACCTCATCGAAATCACGCGCGATATCCTCGGTCACGAAGAGCAGGTCGTGGACGTGATTCTGGACGCTGCCGGCCAGAAAGGCACCGGCAAGTGGACAGTCAACGCCGCCCTCGATGAAGGGATGCCGCTGACCCTCATCGGCGAAGCGGTGTTTGCGCGCTGTCTCTCGGCGATGAAAGAGGAGCGCGTCGCTGCGTCGAAGGAAATCACAGGCAAGGTCAGCTGGTTCAAGGGCGACCGGGACAAAGCACTCAAGGACTTGCGCGCCGCGTTGTACGCCGCGAAACTCGTCAGCTACGCGCAAGGCTACCAGCTCATGCGCGCCGCCGCC
>OMJI01000315.1 GCA_900299315.1 Verrucomicrobiota bacterium
GCCCGGCCGAGAACGAAGATTCCAAGGACCGCCAGCGTCGCCAGAACCGGGTTCACCCAAAACGTTGCGTCCGCTCCGCCCAGCCGATACGCCAGCGCCACCAAGGCCGGGTAGCCGACCGGATATTTCGCATAGTAGATTCCCGGCTGCGCCTCAACCCAGTTGCCGCTGATGAACTCGTATGGGTCACTCGTCCGCTTTGCCACATCACTCTTTGCGGCGAGCCGTTTGCCGGTAAGCATGTAACCGTTTTCATCCGTCCCCTCGTACGTGGGCACAAAAAACCCGGCCAGCATCACAACGAACAACACCACGACGCCGAGCGCCGCGGCGAGTTCTCCCCACTTAGGAATCGTAAACCTCGCCCCCATGAATCTGCTTCTCCAAGTTCAACAACTTCCGTTTCCACGCGAGCCCGGACGTGAACCCGCCGAGCGAGCCATCGCTGGCGATTACCCGGTGACACGGAATGATGACCGGGATCGGATTGGCGCCGCAGGCCGCGCCGACAGCCCGGGCGGCTTTTGGTTTTCCGATGCGCCGCGCCACCCACGCGTACGACCGGGTTTCGCCGTAGGGAATTTGCCGCAGTACGCCCCAGACTTTGCGCTGGAACTCCGTTCCGGTCAGGAGGTTAAGCGGCATTGACCACCGGACGTTTTCTCCCGCTGCATACCGGCTCAATTCATTGGCGATCGGGTGTTTCGCTGTTTTGGCCGGGTGCTTGGAGGTGAATTCCAACCCGGTAATCCCCCGCTCTGAGCACGACACGCGGAAATTTCCGAGTGCCGTTTGCACAACCATCGACTCCATGGCGGGACGTTACTGCCCGGTGGTCGGCTTGTCACGCATGGAGCCGGTCTGGTACCCTGCCGGGCATGATGACACGAATGGTTGCCTTCGTCCTCGGCGCGGTGCTCGTCTTGGCACTGGCCATCCGGTGTTTGCAAACTGTCCCGGCGGGTCACGTCGGGCTGGTGGATTTGTTCGGCCACGTCCAGGAGGAGACGCTGGCGCCGGGGTTGCACATCGTGAACCCGTTTGCGCAAGTGCGGCGGATGTCCATCCAGACCCGCGAGATCAAGGAAGTGATGGACACGCCTTCCAGCGAAGGACTGATCGTCCATCTCGAAGTCAGCGTCATTTTCCATCTCGACCCGGCCAAGGCCGTGGAAATCTACAAGACAGTCGGCTTGGGTTACGACGGCGTGCTCGTCGAGCCGAACGTCCGCAGTGCGGTACGCGAGATCACCAGCGCGCATGAAGCGAAGGCGCTTTATTCACCCGAACGCGACCAGATGGGCATCGCCATCAACCAGCATGTCGTGAATGCCATCCAGCCGCGCGGCATTCTTGTCGAGCGCGTGTTGCTGCGCGACGTGCAGTTGCCGGCCAAGCTGCAGGCGGCGATTCAGGAGAAGCTCAGCGCGGAACAGGAGGCGGCGCGGATGCAGTTCGTCCTCCAGAAGGAGAAACTCGAAGCCGACCGGAAGCGCATCGAAGGCGAAGGCATCTCGACGTTCCAGAAGATCGTCAGCGAAGGCATCAGCGAAAATCTCCTCCGCTGGGAAGGCATCGAGGCCACCAAGGAACTCGCGGCGAGCACCAATGCCAAAGTTGTCATCATCGGCGCCGGGCCGGGCGGGTTGCCGGTGATCCTCGGCAACGAAGCGTTCTCCACCAGCACGCCGAAGCATTAACCTCACATCTCTCGGGCGTTTTACCCGCTTGACGCTTCCCGGCGGTGCCCACTAAGATGCGCCGCAATTCAACAGGAGGATATTGTGGCTGAAGCTTATTGCGTGAAGTGCAAGGGGAAGAAAGAAATCGCCAACGCCCAGGAAGTCACCATGAAGAATGGCCGACCGGCGTTGCAGGGCACCTGTTCGGTTTGCGGCACCAAGCTGTTCCGGATTCTCGGCCCAAAGAAGGAAGGATAATTTTTCCCACCACCCGACCGGTTTCAGCCGCACCAGCGCGGCGGGTGGTTTTTTGTCATGAGCCAGACCAATCAACAGCTTGCCTACGTCCTGATCAACCCGTACACGATCCACAAGTCGCGCACGGGTGGCGTCATCTCCCGACTGTTTACCCGGACCGCGCTTGAACTCGTGGCCGCCCGGATGTTTGCGCCCAGCAAGGCGTTGGCGGAGGAATTCGCCGCCACCATCACACCCGGGACTGATGCGACCGACCGCAAGATTCAGGACCACATCCGGCAGTACATCCTCGAAAATTACGCGCCACACCCGCAGACCGGCCGCCGCCGCCGTGTGATGTTGCTCCTATTCCGCGGTGAAGATGCCGTGCAGAAAGTCCGTCAAGCCGTCGGCACCATCGATCCCAAGTCTGTCAGTGGCGATTCCATTCGCGCCACCTACGGGGACTACATCCTCGATGGCCAAGGCGAGTTGAAATACTTCGAGCCGGCTGTGCTCTGCGCCCCTACCGTCCCCGAGGCGGAATTGAAGTTGAAGATTTGGGCGAAGTACTCCGACACCGACGGTGGCGTGCTCGACAATGTCATCGCCTACCCTGATGGCGTCACACCGGAGCAGACTTTGGTGCTGTTGAAGCCGGATAACTTCCGCTTCCCCAGCGGTCGGCCCGGTAACATCGTCGACCTCATCTCGCGGACCGGCCTGTACATCATCGCAATCAAAGTCCACCGGATGAGCATCCCACAGGCGAATGAGTTCTACGGACCCGTGCGCGAAGTCTTGCGCGACAAGCTGCGCAGCCCGGCAGGCCAGCGCGGCCGCACTGCCTTGGAGAAGGAGTTTGGTTTCACCGTGCCACCCGAGGCAGAACAAGAGCTCGGCAAGGTGCTTGGGCCGCTCGCCGCCGAACAGCAATTTCAGAACCTCGTCAATTTCATGACTGGCGAACGCATCGTGGCCCTGGTGTATCAAGGCCCGGATGCGGTGAACAAGATCCGCCAGGTCCTCGGCCCGACTGACCCCAGCAAGGCAGCCCCCGGCACCATCCGCCGCGAATTGGGCCAAGACATCATGATCAATGCCGCTCACGCCAGCGACTCCACCGAGAACGCGCGGCGCGAGATGGGCATCGTCAAACTCACGGAAAACAACCTCAAACCGCTTGTAGAGAAATTCTACAACTGCAAGCTGTAACCTACCGGATTCAACATCATGAACCCTCTCGCAGAACGCGCTACCACCCTCACCCCTTCCCTCACCCTCGCCATCGACGCGAAGGCGAAAAAGCTGAAAGCCGATGGCGTGGATGTTTGCGGCTTCGGCGCCGGCGAACCGGACATCGACACGCCGCAACACATCAAGGACGCCGCGATCAAGGCGCTGCAGGCGGGGTTCACGAAGTACACGCCATCCTCCGGTACGCCCGAACTGCGCGCGGCGATTGCCGAGAAGTTGAAGAATGAAAACGGCCTCGACTACAAGCCTTCCCAAGTCATCGTCAACTGCGGCGCGAAACATTCCTGCTACAACGTCATCATCGGCACGTGTAATCCCGGTGACGAAGTGATCATTCCGTCCCCGTTCTGGCTGAGCTACCCCGAGATGGTCAAGCTGGCGGGCGCCACCCCGGTGATTGTCCCGACCTCCGAGGAGAACGGGTTCAAGATCACGCCGGAGCAATTCCGCGACGCGATGACCCCGGCCACCAAGCTCATCATCCTCAACTCCCCCGGCAACCCGACCGGCAGCGTGTACAGCCGCGACGAATTGCAGGCGCTGGCTGACGTCGCACTGGAAGAGGAAATTCTGATTTTGTCCGACGAGATTTACGAGAAGATCACCTACGACGGAACGGCGTTCAGCAGCATTGCCGCGCTCAGCAAGGACGTCTACGACCTGACGATCACCGTCAACGGCTTCAGCAAAGCCTTCTCGATGACCGGCTGGCGGCTCGGTTACATCGCCGCGCCGGAGCCGATCGCAAAGGCGATCGACTCCATCCAGTCGCACTCCACCAGCAACCCGACCAGCTTTGCCCAGTCCGGCGCGTTGGCCGGCTTGAAGGGCGACCAGAGTTTCATCGGCGAGATGGTGAAGACCTTTGCCGAGCGCCGCGCCTACATGTTCGACCGGCTCACCAAGATTCCCGGCGTCAGTTGCGTGAAACCCATGGGCGCATTCTACATGCTCCCGAACATTTCCAAGTTCGGCCTGAGCTCCTCCGCGTTCTGCGACAAGCTGCTCGACGCGCAGAAAGTCGCCTGCGTCCCCGGCATCGCGTTCGGCAGCGACGCCTACATGCGGCTGAGCTACGCCTGCAGCATGGAGAACATCACCAAAGGCCTCGACCGGATTGAGGCGTTTTGCGCCAGCCTGACGAAGTGAACATCGCCGCGAAAAAAATCGCGGAGAACTTTCAATTCCTCGAGGGCCCGGTCTGGGTGTCGGCTCGTAACGAGTTGCTATTCTCCGACATCCCGGCCAGCACGATTTACCGGTGGATACCTAGCACTACTAGGTATCATGTCTTTCGCCAACCGAGCCAGCAAGCCAACGGCAACACGGTCGATCCGCAAGGCCGGTTGGTCAGTTGCGAACACGCGACCCGACGAGTGACGCGCACCGAACACGACGGCACGGTCGTCCCCATCGCCACTCACTTTGAAGGCAAGCGGCTCAACAGCCCGAATGATGTCGTCTGCGCGCGTGACGGTTCCATCTACTTTTCCGACCCGCCGTACGCCGTGAAACCGGAAGAGCGGGAACTGGACTTCCAAGGCGTTTTCCGGTTGCAAGGCGACAAGCTAACCTGCGTCGCTCGGGACTTCATCAAGCCAAACGGCCTTTGCTTCTCACCGGATGAATCGATTCTCTACATTGCCGACACCGAAGCCGGCCACATTCGGGTTGGCGACCGGGTTTTCTGCAAGGCGGAACGTCCCGACGGCATCCGCTGCGACCAGGCCGGCAATCTGTACGTGGCGGCGATGAAGGCTGTGGAGATTTTTGACGCAACCGGCAGGAAGACCGGTGAGATCACGTTGCCGGAACGCCCGGCCAACTTGGCTTTCGGCGATCCTGACCGCCGGACGCTGTACATCTGCGCCCGCACCAGCCTCTACCGGGCACGCGTGGATGTGCCGGGCGCAGGCTTTTAGCCGCGCTTGCCAAGCGCGGCGGACGGTGGTTAATGTCCGCCCCACTATGGCGAAGATCTCCATTTCCAACGGCAAACTCAACGTTCCCGACAATCCCACCATTCCTTTCATCCGCGGCGACGGCACCGGCCCCGACATCTGGGCGGCTAGCGTACGGGTGATGGACGCAGCAGTGCAAAAGGCTTACGGCGGGAAACGCAAGATCGAGTGGATGGAAGTCTGGGCCGGTGAGGAGTCGTTCAAGAAATTTCAGAACTGGTTACCGGATGAAACGGTCAAGGCGTTCAACGATTACCTCGTTGGCATCAAAGGGCCGCTGACCACGCCGGTCGGCAAAGGCATCCGCAGCTTGAACGTCGCGCTGCGCCAGATGCTTGATCTCTATGTTTGTTTGCGGCCGGTCCGTTGGTTCAAGGGTGTCCCCTCGCCCGTCAAGAACCCCGGCAAGGTGGATATGGTCATCTTCCGCGAGAACACCGAGGACATCTACGCCGGCATCGAGTGGGCGCAAGGCTCGCCCGAAACCAAGAAGGTCCTCGACTTCCTCGCCAAGGAGTTCCCGAAGGAATTCAAGAAGGTCCGCTTCCCCGAGACCTCCGGCATCGGCATCAAGCCCGTCTCCGAAGAAGGCACGCACCGGCTCGTCCGCGCCGCCATCCAATACGCCATCGACAACAACCGCAAGTCCGTCACCCTCGTCCACAAGGGCAACATCATGAAGTTCACCGAGGGTGGCTTCCGCGATTGGGGTTACGCGCTCGCGAAGAAAGAATTCGGCGGCGTGGAAATCGACGGCGGCCCGTGGGTGAAGTTGCCCAGCGGCATTGTCATCAAAGACGCCATCGCCGATATCGCCTTGCAGCAAGTTCTTACTCGACCGGATGAATTCGACGTCATTGCCACGCTCAATCTCAACGGCGATTACCTCAGCGACGCGCTAGCCGCGCAAGTCGGCGGCATCGGCATCGCCCCCGGCGGCAACATCAACTACATCACCGGCCACGCGATCTTCGAAGCCACGCACGGCACCGCGCCGAAGTACGCCAATCAGGACCGGGTCAATCCCGGCAGCGTCGTACTCAGCGGCGAGATGATGTTGCGGTACATGGGCTGGGTCGAAGCCGCCGACCTCATCATCAAAGGCATGGACGGCGCCATCAACGCCAAGACCGTCACCTACGACTTCGCTCGCCTCATGGAAGGCGCGAAGGAAGTGAAGTGCAGCGAATTCGGCGACGCGGTTATCGCCAAGATGTAAGCCTCGGCATCGAGACTCTCCTAACTGCCCCTCTTTGATTGGCAGCTTTGACTTGCGCCTGCCGGCAGGTTGCGGATAAATGGCCGCATGAGTGACGCCCTTCGCGCGAAGCGCGGCTTTATCATCGACATGGACGGCGTGATTTACCACGGCAACAGGTTGTTGCCGGGGGTGCCGGAGTTCTTGCGATGGCTGCACGCGGAGAAGAAGCAGTTCTTGTTTCTGACGAACAGCAGCGAGCGTTCACCCCGGGAGTTGCAACAGAAGTTGGCGCGCTTGGGATTGGACGTCGGCGCGGAACATTTCTACACGAGCGCACTGGCGACGGCGGCGTTTCTCGCCAGCCAGAAACCGCGCGGAAGCGTGTTTGCCATTGGCGAAGCGGCATTGTTGAACGCGCTTTACGATGCTGGGTTCACGATGAACGAAATCAACCCGGATTACGTGGTCGTCGGTGAATCGAGCAACTACACGTACGACCGGATCACGCGGGCCGTCCGGCTGGTGCTGGGCGGCGCGAAGCTCATCGGCACGAATCCAGACGTCACCGGGCCGACGGAAGGCGGACTGGTACCGGCCACGGGAGCGTTGATGGCGCCCATCGAGTTGGCGACCGGTAGCAAGGCGTATTACGTCGGGAAGCCGAATCCGTTGATCATGCGGCATGCGCTGAAGAGGCTCGGCTGCACCCGGGAAGAGACGGCCATCGTCGGCGACCGGATGGACACGGACATCATTGCCGGGATCGAGAGCGAGATCGAGACGGTGCTGGTCCTGACCGGGGTCACAGCGGAGGCGGATTTGAAGAGGTTTGCCTACCGGCCGCACCACATCCTGCCGAACGTGGGCCACATCGCTGGCGCCTGAGAAAGCCCCACGCGACGGCCAAAACTGTGCGGCTTTTCGCGGAATTGCTTCGGAAGGCACGCCTGTCTAACCGTTGATTCTCAGCCCGGCAACGCGGTGGCATACCCACTGCTAAAACCATTGACCATGAGCTTGGAGCCCAACAGTCATGGTCACGACCCCTCGACCCAGTAGCGAAGAACTCCAGCAGTTGCAGCGCACGGTGGAGATGTTCGAGGCGATTACGGAATCGCAGCCGGACGACTACCAGTGCCTTGAAATCCTCAAGGAGGCGTACAACAAACTGGGCCGGCAGGATGATGTCCGCCGCATCTCGCTGAAGCTCGCCAACGCCTACAGCCACGTCGGTCAGGTCTCCCAAGCCATCCTCGAATACGAGGGCATCCTCCAAGGCAATCCCGACGACACCGAAGCCCGCGCCGCACTCACCGAACTCGAATCCAAGACCACCCGCTTTCGTCCCCAATCGGAGGAGCCTTCACTCGCGAAGGACTCCAAGCCAACGCCGAACCTCCCGACCAAGACTGTCGGGGTGGAGGCTCCTCCCCCAACTCCCAAACGCCGCAGCCAAGTCGACGGCGACAACGCGCTCGTCGAAGTGTTGCTTGCGGATAAGTCCATCACCCGCCAGGCTGTGACGCCGTTGCTCGATCAGATCAAGGCCGGCCGGGAAGCGTCCATCAAGAATGGCCAGCCGCTGACCCTGACCCAGTTGCTGATCGACTCCCAACTGCTCAAGGCCGAGGACTTGTTCCGCACGCTCACCGGCAAGAGCAACCAGCCGTACCTGCCGCTCTCCTACTACGACGTCGACCGCGACACGGCATTGTTGGTGCCCCGGGAGGTTTGCTTCCGGAACTGCATCATTCCATTTGACCTCATCAGCCGGTCGGTCCTCGTGGCGACCGCGAACCCGTTTGATGAAGGAGCCCGGGAAGAGATCAGCGCCATGCTCGACTACCATCTGTTCTGGTACCTCGCGCCGCCCTCCGAAATCATCACCGCACTGCGCACGGTCCACGGTCTCGACGCCAAATCTTCAGCCCCAGGAGCCCGGTAATTCACGATGAAAACCTTCGGCGAACGAATCGCAGATGCACTGATTGACGATGGCGTCCTGACCACCGAGCAACTCAACGAGGTGCTCGATTCACAGAAGAAACAGGGCGGGCGCCTTCTCAAGCTGCTGCTCGAACGCGGCCACGTCACCGAGCAGGACATGATTTCGAGCATGGGCCGGTGCCTTGGCACTCCGCCCGTCAATCTCGCCAAGATGCACGTGCCCTCGGAGATCGTGGAATTGATCCCGAAAGACATGGCGTTGAGCTACAAGATGGCCGCCATCGCCCGACTCGGGAACAAGCTGTTCGTCGCGATGGCCGACCCGCTCAACGTCCTTGCGCTCGATGACCTGCGTCGCGTCCGCACGAACACCGAGATCGTGCCGCTGATCGCCACGGAAAAGGCGGTCGTCGATTTCCTCAACAACGCGACCGCACCGGACACCAAGGGGATGGAAGAAATCCTCCGCGACGCCGATGTGTCGGACGTCGAGGTTCCGAAGGAACAGCAGGAAGAGATCAACCTCGACCGGCTCGTCGAGAGTTCCGAGGAAGGCCCGGTCATCAAGCTGGTCAACCTCATCCTCGTGCAGGCCGTGAAGGACCGGGCGAGCGACATTCACATCGAACCTTTCGAGAAATCCGTGCGCCTCCGGTATCGCGTGGACGGCGTGCTCTATGATTCCGCCGCCCCACCCAAGTCCCTGCAATCCGCCATCGCCTCGCGCATCAAGATCATGTCGCATCTCGACATCGCCGAGCGCCGGTTGCCACAAGACGGCCGGTTCCGCATCAAGGTGGCCGGGCGCGACGTGGACTTGCGTGTGTCCGTCCTGCCGACCGTACACGGCGAGAAAATCGTCATGCGCGTACTCGACAAGGGCAATCTCAATTCGAAGCTCGAATCCATCGGCATGGATGAGGCGAACTTGGACAAGTTCCGGGTCGCCATCGACGCGCCGCACGGGATGATGCTGATGACCGGGCCGACCGGCTCGGGCAAGACGTCCACGTTGTACGCGGTGCTTACCCACCTCAACCAAGCGGACGTGAACATCGTCACCGTTGAGGACCCGGTCGAGTACCAGATGCTCGGCGTGAACCAAGTGCAGGTGAAGACGGACATCGGCCTGACGTTTGCCGGTGGCTTGCGCTCCATCTTGCGCCAAGACCCGGACATCGTGATGGTCGGTGAAATCCGCGACTCCGAAACGGCTGACATCGCCGTCAAAGCCGCGCTCACTGGTCACCTCGTGCTCTCCACGCTTCACACGAACGACGCGCCCGGTGCCGTGGCCCGTATGGTGGACATGGGCATCGAACCATTCCTCATCAGCTCGTCACTGCTGCTGGTCTGCGCACAACGTCTCGTCCGCAAGATCTGCCCGCACTGCAAAGAGGAGTTTGTGCTCCCACCGGAATCGATCCGGCAGGCAGGCTTGACCGAGGCCGACTTGCACGGTGCGACTTTCTATCGCGGCCGCGGCTGCGGTCGCTGCAAGGATACCGGCTTCCTCGGTCGGACGGCGATCCACGAAGTCATGAGCATCACCGACACGATGCGGGAGCAGATTCTCCATAACGCGAGCGCGAAGGTGATTCGCGAACTGGCAGTGAAAGAAGGCATGAAAAACCTGCGCCAATGTGGCGTGGACAAAGCGAAACAAGGCATCACCTCGATTGACGAAGTGTTGCGCGTCACAGGCCGGGAAGCCTGATCCCGTGGCATAACCATTGCTCACAACTGATCAACAGCTGACAGAGCGAATCCATGAAATGGCCCTTTAGCAAATCCACGAAGTCAGAACCACAAGTCACTACAACGGCCACGGTGACGCCGCCTCGGCCGATCATCATCACTCCACCCCGACCGGCCGCCGCGCCCGTGACTCTCAAGAAGACCCAGATCATCCCGATCAACGAACCACCTTTGCCTGCATCGTCCGCCCGCACGGTGCCGGTCGCTTTGCAATCCATCTACGAGCAATTGCCGGCAGGTTTCTTGGCCCCGGATGCCCGCATGGCCGACGCGATGATCGAGTTCCCCTCCGAACTCATCCTGCCGCAACTGGCGCGCGGCAAAGTCAATGTCTCGCTCCGCGAGTTGGTTCCGCTGCTGCCTTCCAATCTCGCCGTCAGTTCCCTGCCGGCCAATGCCGATCAACAGTCCATCACCCTGCCGATGAACGAAGTCATCGCGGCGATTCCCTCGGACGCGTTCTCACTCATCAACGAGGCCGCGGCTGATCTCTCGGCACCGGAGTACGAGGACTTGCCGAAACTTTTCGACGACTCGTTCTTGGACGAGGTCCAAGCCGCTCCCGAACCGGAACCTCAACCGGAGCCGGTCGCAGCCGCTCCCGAACCGGCACCTTCCCTACCGGAACCTGAACCGGCACCCGCCGCCACAACGGACGGCCTACCGGCGCAGGTCTATGTAAAGTTGCGCAACCTCATCGCGGTGATGCCGGAACAGTTGTTCACGGCGCCGCGCGCGGAGTTGTGGAAGACAGTCGATCCCAACGCCCAAGTCGCACTGACGACTGCAGACATTCTGCCCATGCTAACAGCCGGCCGGGTTCGCCTGCCACAAACCACTGTCACGGCGCTCATGCCGGCAGACTTGGTCGTCCCGGGCGCGGCGAAGGCCGATGAAAACATCATCATCCCGCTCGACGAGATCATACGGCAATTGCCGCCGTCTGTGTTCACAGTCTCCAGCCGGCAGCCCGAGATGGTTGAGGACGAGAGCGCCGATATCTCCGGTGACCTGTTTGCAGAGAAAACGCCTGCGCCCGAGCCGGTCGCCGAGCCGGCACCGGTTACGCCGCCCGCCGCTGCCGAAGAGCCGGCGGTCGAGGACGAAGAATTCGCCGTCTTTGCAGAGAAGACCGAGGAGCCCACGCCGGTAATCACGCCGGAACCGATCGCCGAACCGGTGGTCCCTGCCCGGTCGTCCAACGGCACGCCATTGTTCGACACGGCGAAGTTCCTCGGCGACTTGAACCGGTGGTCCTTTGACGACCTCGTGAAGATCGAGGGCGTCAGCCGGCCGCTGGCGAAGCGCATCATCGACCAACGCACCGGACTCACGCAGTTCTCCTCGCTGGAGCAGGTGCGCCAGATCCCCGGCATCAACCCGAAGACGTTCCAGGCGCTGGCCGGGGCGTGTCCGGAGTCGTTGAACAAGTTGCTGGGCGTCGAGCACGACCGGGAGCTGTCGTTGCAGGACGTGATTCGCCTGACCGGCCAGTTGCCCGGCGTTGCCGGTTGCGTACTGACCGACGCAGACGGGTTGTTCCTGACCGGCCATTTGCCCACGCATCTCGACAAGGAACGGCTGAGTACGTTCGCGCCGCAGTTGTTCCAGCGCATCGGGCAGTACTCACAAGAACTGGGCGTCGGCCA
>OMJI01000316.1 GCA_900299315.1 Verrucomicrobiota bacterium
ACCGTAGTCGAGCTGTTTGCCACTGGGGTCGCTCGCGCGCACGACCTCTTGAGGCGAAGTCCATGCCGGTGCGCAAGGCAGCGCGACCATTGACGACGACACGTGTTGCTCCGGAGAGCATAGCCATTTCGATGGTTCGCCCCGGCGAATTAGCTCCAGTGGAAATGCCTCGTGCGAGCGCCCACTTTGTGACGACTGCCAGCTATTGTTCTACCACGGACGTAGGGGGGAATACGTCATTGCCACTCAATTTGATCCTCACCTTCACCTATCGGTGACATCAACTTTATTTTTTCTCTAGCGGCTCAACGGAAGCATGGTCTATTCCCACTTTCTTCAACACCTGCAACGCGCGCTCAGAAACAATGAGCCGCCCGTCATTTGCACAAGAAAAATCATCATTTCGAATTACCCCAGACGGCTTCAACCAAACGAAATTCGGCAATCTATTTAAATGACATAGATCATCAAATTGTTCTGATTTTGTTACCTCTAGATCACTGAATTCAACTCCAGTCAATCGGGCAGCGAGAATAGTTTCTGCAGCAACTTCCGTGACGATGAACACCGGGAATGTCTCAAGCAGCGCGTCACCGAGCCATCCCTCGAATTCATAGTGAAGCGAATGAACGATCGGTGGATGAACACTTCTATCTAATTTTGTTCGACGACCCAAACCGCCAGCAACCTCAGGTTCAACAATGTAATAGTCCATCATTGCCCCACAGGTGGATTAAATTTACTGCCGTACTTCATATCGATTTCCGTAGCCTTTTCGAGAAGCTGCTGTTGAGTTGGCATTTGATTTTCTCTATAGAATTGATTCCACTCTTTTCTGATTTCACTTAAGTGGACTTCAGAATTCACTTCTTTTGGAATTCCTCGCAGGTTTTCTATTGAGTGCATTTCGGATTCGCTTACAACGCCAGGATAGCGATTGAGAACTTGCTGTTCAACAGCGTGATGAACCACAACATCACCTTTTAGTTCAGGGTTCTCCTCAAAAAATGTCGCTTTGTAGTCGTTTGATGTTGACGATCCGAATGTAGCCTTGTACTCGCTTTCACCTGTTTTTGGCGCAATGCCTTCGGGATCCACCGGCCGCAGCCCAACCTTCACATTCCCAAGATTGGATCCCAATCCCTCGGTCGTCACCTCGGTACGGTTGAGTACATCGATCGCACCTTCGCCCGCGGGTGTCTTCGCCGCCTTCGCCCCGAGCCCCAGCAACGCAAACCCGGCGACCCCCACCATGATGTCGCCGTACCCCGGCCCGAGCGACTCGCCCCAGTCATGCAGCGCGTTCATCCCAAAGAATGACCCGGCAGTGATCGCAGCAAACCCTCCAAACGCCAAGGCGCCCGCCGCCAGCGCGCCCAGCCCTGCCGCCCCTAGCGCCACAAAACCCACCACCTGCAGCGCAGTCTCCACCATCTGTTCGTTGTCGTGAATCTCCACGACTGTCGCAGTTGGTCCGCCCACCGTCACGTTGTCGCTGCCGGTCTTGATCTTGGCGCCGCATTCGAGCTGCATCTCCAGGCGCGCCATCGGCCTACCGTTGATGGTCACGGTGCGCGAGCCTTGCGCGATCAGCACCGGGCCGGGCTTGTAGATGTGGTTGAACGGCAGGCCGTTGCAACTGGAGGCGAAGTCCACGCCGGCGCGCAAGGCAGCGCGGCCGTTGACGGTGACACGTGTTGGCCCAGCGAGCGCCAGAACTCCGGTAGTCGGCCCCGGTAAATTGGCTGCGGTGGAAATGCCTCGTGCGAGCGCGCCGCCGGCCAATCCGCCGCCCGCGATGCAACCGCCGATGATCGCCACCAGCGCCAACCCGCCAGTGGCCACGCCTGCGGCGACGATCGCCGCCGCAATCGCCGCGCCGATAAGTGCCCCTGCCACCATGCCAAGCAGCCCGAAACCGTGAACGACTTCGTCTCCCAGGCGGGCGGCACGCAATGCGGCTTCGGCGCCGCTCATGACACTGACTTTTCCGGTTCGCCGCGCAGATGTCGTTCGACGGCAGCAAGATCGTCAAACGGCGCCATTGCCACCTGCAGCGTCGCGCCGCGCAGCCGGGTGCGCAAGTTGCCGCCGACGTTCGCCGGATCGGGCATCAATTCAAATGTGCCCGCCTGCCGCGAGAGCAGGGAACGCTTGTTCGGCACGGTCCACCGAAATCGCAGCGGCTCGCCCGTGCTGTCGAAAAACAACCAATGCGCTTCCTCGACTTCGAATGCATCGACTTGCGCGCGCGCTGCGGCAACGTCCGCATATACGCGCAATTCGCGCGTCTTCGTCGAAAGAACGAACACATGCGGCAGTACCTGCGCGGGCGCGTCTTCGGTCGCGGGCGCTTCGTCTGGACGGCTGGCCAGACGCAGCGACGCCAGCACGTCACTCCAGGCAGGTTCCACGCGATCAAAATCGTCGAACTGCGCTGAAACCGTGAGCGTCAACATCACCTGCTCGTGCTTGAGGTATGCCTGACGTTGACGCAACAGCACGCTCCCGTTGGCGCGCCATTGATAATCCACGATAGCCGCCGTCTGCTCGGCGATGACTTGCTCTTGAACGCCGAGCGATTTGAACCCAGGGAAGTTCTTCTTCGCCGCCTCCTGCTGAGCACGGGCATATTCCATCGGATCATCGATGCTGGTTTCGTAGTCCCGCGTAATGACGATCGCCGCTTCTTTGCCCTTCGGCGATGGAACGCGAAACACAGTCATGCTCTGATCGCGCCAACCCTCGGGCACGGAGAACGAACCTTCGTGCATGTGATAAGTGGTCATGTTCGTCTCAGGGATTCAGGTCCACCGACGTGGAGCCGACGATTTGAACAACCGTTCCGTTGATCAGCACGGTGCCATCGGCTCGCATTTCCAGGCTGGCGCTCCCAACCTCCAGGCGTATTCCCGTTGCAGCTTTGACCATGACCGCGTCGGTCTGCGATTGCAGGGCGATATGCATCTTTGCCGTTTGCGCAATGTGCGCATCGGTGGAGGTCAACGCAATGTGCTGCTTGGCGGTCTCGGTAATGAAAGAGGTTTTTGATTCCAGCGTCACTTCCTGTTGCACGGTCGTCGCCTGCATGCCCGTGGTGACGGCAACGGTGCGGCGAGGTCCCCGCACCTCGGTGCTGTCGTTGTTGAGCACGGTGCGCACCATGTCCTTCTGGCTGAAGATATTGATCAGCTCCTGGCCTGCGCGGTCGTGGATGACCATTTCGCAATGACCCGCGCCGCCGGGGCTGGAGCGCGACTGGATGCCGGTCTGGTGGGCCGCGGCGGGAAAGCCCCAGGCCGGCAGGTTTTCCTCGTTGTAAACGCAGCCGGTGACGAGCGGCCGATCGGGGTTGCCATCCAGAAAACTCACCACCACTTCCTGCCCGACGCGCGGGATGGCGATAAATCCGTAGCCTTTACCGGTCCAGTTGGAGGCGACACGAATCCAGGCCGAGGAACGGTCGTCGTATTCGCCGACGCGGTCCCAATGGAACTGCACCTTCACGCGGCCGTATTTGTCGGTGTAGATCTCTTCGCCCTTGGGGCCGACGACG
>OMJI01000317.1 GCA_900299315.1 Verrucomicrobiota bacterium
CTCCAGCGTCGAGCGGAATGCCTCCATGTGTTCCCACGGTGGATCGACAAACATGTAATCCACGCCCAACTCCGCGCACAGTTCCAGTGTCTTCTCGTAGGTCGTCGCATACCGGAAGTTGACCCACTGGTTGTGCGAGATCACCACCTGCGGCGGCTCTTCGCGGATGCCGAACTGCGCCTGCGACCGCTCCCGTTCCCGGTCGTGCAGGTGCGTCCAAAGGTTGATCGCATCAACTTCGTCCAGTTGGTCGGGGGCCCAGACCACCGTCTTGGGGTTGGTCCGCACCAGCTTCGTATTCTCGAACCAGTGCGAATCGATCACCCGCAGCCAGTCCTCCCCGGGCTGCGTTTCGAACACCGACCGGATCAGCGACACATGGTCAAACCACGCGAGCAACGTCCCGGCCCGGCCGTGCTGCATGTCGAAGGCCGGTAGCAACGACCACCGGGCCCACATGTTACCGGGCATGCAGCCGACGAGGTGTTCCAGCCCCGCCGTCGAGTACGCCACGTCCTTGCCCAGCCGCGTGCTCGGCTTGGTCAACCAACTCCGCAGGCAAATCGTCACGTCATCCAGGTTGCCGCCGACTTCCCACGTCTACCGGTCGAACAACCGGTGAATCATCACCTCCGCACTTTCGTATTCGTACCAGTACTTGAATCCGGTAAACCGCCGCCCCGCCACCGCGGTCTGGACCGGCTCGAACACGATCCGCAACTCCGCCTCCTGTGCCGGCGCGTCCCAACTCCGGTCGCGGAAACACAGATCACCCGACGTATCCCGGAACTCCCGGAACATCACATCGGGATCGCTCACCGCCCGCGTCGCCACCACGGTCTGCACCCCGCGTTGCGTCACGCCGAGGAGTTTGAACTGCCGGAACACATCCCCCTTGAACGTGTCAAACCACGGCAGCCACCGGTTCGCCGGATGCCGCAATTGTCGCCCGCCGACTTCCACCGTCCCCAAGCTCCGCAGCCACCCCTCCTCCACCCGTGGCCGCAGCGTCACCTCACCAATCCTTAATTCATGCAGTTGCATGGCGGGAGTTGAACGGAACCCCATACCACAGTCAATGCCCTTCGGGCGTCGTCAGGCTTGATTCCCGGGGTGGGGTTTGGTCTGCTCCGCGGCCATGAATCCTTTCCACACGAAACGGGATTGGGAGAACCAGTCTGTCACGCAGATCAACCGGGAATTGTCCCACTCGCCGTGGGGTGCGTACGAGAATGCCGCGCAGGCGCGCGCGTGTGACCGGGACGCCTCGGCGAACGTGTTGTCGCTCGATGGCGTGTGGAAGTTTCAGCTCGCGCCGCATCCGGAGCAGGTGCCGGCCAAGTTCTGGGAGCCGGGGTTCAACACCACCGGCTGGGCGAACATCCAAGTGCCGGGCAACTGGGAACTACAGGGATTCAGCAAGCCGATCTACACGAATTACATTTACCCGTTCGCGCTCGATAAGGATGAGCCGTACCTCCAGAAGCCGAGCCTGACCGGCTTGCCGGCGGACGAGCCCACGCTGATGAATCCGCCGTTCGTCCCCAGCGACAACCCGACCGGCTGCTATGTCCGTACCTTCGAGGTGCCGGCAACGTGGGCCGGCAAGAGCGTGTTCATCAATTTCGGCGGCGTCGAATCCGCGTTCTACCTGTGGCTCAACGGTCAGCCGGTCGGATTCTCGAAAGACAGCAAGCTACCGGCGGAGTTCGAGCTGACGAAGTTCCTGCGGCCCGGCAAGAACACGATCGCGCTCCAAGTGATGCGTTGGTCGGACGCAACGTGGCTGGAGGATCAGGATTACTGGCACATCTCCGGCATCTTCCGTCCCGTGCGGCTCATCGCCAAACCGGCGATTCACCTCCGCGACTGGTTCGCGCAAGCCGCCGGCAACACCTACAAGGTCGAGGCGCAAGTGAAGCCCTTGCCGGGCTACGGCGATTACACCGTCCGCGTGGAGTTGTTCGACGCGACCGGCCAGCGCGTCTTCCACGCCGAGCAGAAACCGAATCTCAAGCCGGGCTGGACCTACACGAAGGAAGCCACCGTCGAGTTCACGCACGAGCTGCCGACCGTGAGCGCGTGGACGCCCGAGACGCCGCACCTCTACACGACCGTGCTGACGTTGCTCGCGCCGGACGGCCGCGTGGTGGACATCGAATCCTGTCGCACCGGCTTCCGCCGCATCGAGATCAAGGACGGCGTCATCTACCTCAACGGCGTCCGCATGATCTTCCGCGGCGTCAACCGGCACGAGCACGCGTTCGCAACGGGCCGGTACGTCCCGCGCGAACACATGCGCCGCGAAATCCTGTTGATGAAGCAACTCAACTTCAACGCCGTCCGCACCTGTCACTATCCCAACGACCCGGCGTGGTACGAGCTTTGCGACGAACTCGGCATTGCGCTCGTCTGCGAAGCGAACCTCGAAACCCACGGTGTCTGGGCGATGCTGTCCCACCGGCCCGACTGGGCCAGCGCCTTTCTCGAACGCGCCATCCGCATGGTGCTCATTCACAAGAACCACCCGGCCATCGTCTCGTGGTCGCTCGGCAACGAATCCGGCCACGGGCCGAACCACGCCGCGATGGCGAATTGGATCCGCTACTACGACCCCGCGCGCCTCACACAATATGAAGCGGGCGCACCGGGCGCGATCATCTCCGACTTGCGCGGCAACATGTACGCGCCACCGGACCTCATCATCAACCTGCTCGCCGACGCGCGCGACCGCCGGCCGATCGTCCTCGTCGAGTACCTCTACCAGATCCGCAATGCCGGCGGCGGGATGTACTGGTTCACCGAATTGATCGAACGCTTCGAGCGCTTCCAAGGCGGCTTCGTCTGGGATTGGCAGGACAAATGTCTCGTCGCCACTGCGCCCGATGGCACGACGTTCCCCGGCTTCGGTGGCGATTTTGGCGAAGACCTCGTCGAGCGCACCTGCCCGAAATTCATGACCAACAACGGCGTCGTCCTCCCCGACCTCACGCCCAAGCCGGTCGCCTACGAGGTGAAGCATTGCCAGTCGCCGATCCAGATCGTCGCCAACGCCGGCAAGTACACGCTGCGCAACCGCCACCACGCACTCGACACCACCGGCTACAAGCTCACCTACCGTCTCGTCCACGACGGCGTCCCCGGCAAAGCGCTCGAAATCCCGATCCCCGCCGCGAAGCCCATGACCAATGCCGATTTCGCCGTGGATCTCCCGGCCCGCACCGCGCCCGGCGAATACCACCTCAACTTCGAAGTCACCCTCGCCGCCGACACGCCGTGGGCAAAAGCCGGTCACGAAATCTACCAGACTCAATTTGCACTCGAGACCATCCCCGCACCGCGCCCACCGGCTCGGAGCGGCAAGATCGACCTCGCGTTCGACAACGCCACCGGCTTGCTCACGCGGTGCGAGAGGGATGGTATCGCCTACCTTACCGGCGGCGCGACCGAAGCGCTTTGGCGTCCATATGCCGGGATGGACTCACACCCGGTTTGGGGGCCGTGGGCGGAGCTCTGGCAGCCGCGGCCCCGGCAATTCAAGCAGATCACCACTGCCGGCGAACGCACGATCGTCACGACCGATACCGGCGAGATCGTGTACAGCGTTCGCGAGGGCCGGTTGTGCATCGAGGCGGAAGTGCGGGTCACCAACTCGCCGCGCGTCGGCATCGGTCTCGTGGTCGCGCCGGGGTTTGAGAAGCTCGAATGGTTCGGCCGCGGTCCCGGTGAGAATTACTGCGACCGCAAGGAGCACACTCTCGTCGGCCGGTACGAGTCCACCGTCACCGCGCAACATTTCCCGTACATTCCGCCGTCCGAAACCGGTGGCCACGAGGAAACCCGGTGGCTGAAACTCTCCACGGCCGCCGGGCGCTCGATCATCGTCACCTCCCCCGCCCTGTTCCATTTCGACGCCCGGCATTC
>OMJI01000318.1 GCA_900299315.1 Verrucomicrobiota bacterium
AGCCGGTTCAGCGTCACCCCGGCCACCACCGAGGCGGCCGCGAAAAATTCCACCAACCGTTCCCCAATCCAGCGCGGGCGCAAGATGATGAAAAACGGCAGCGTCAGCAGGAGCATCTCCGCAAAAAACGTGAAGCTCTGGAGTGGATACTCGAATGCGTACACCCACGCATTGCGTGCGGTCAGGTCGATCACCCGCAAGAACAGGTACGCGACGAGTACCGGCACCATTCCCTTGATCAGCGAGATCGTAACGCGCGTCGGCAGGCTCTTGCGGAAAATCCAGAACGACAGCGTCGAGACTGCGATTGCCATCGCAAACCCGGACACCAGCGCGCTGCAGAAGAACAGCACCGGCAACAACGGCGTGTACCAGAGCGGCAGCAGTTTGTTCGGCACGATCAGGAACAGCGAGCCGAGCGAGGATTGATGAAGCGTGGACAGGATCACGCCGCAAATCACAAACGGTACCGTGCAGGTGTGAACAATTTTCTCCGCCCGGTGCCAGCCCAGTTTCTCCAGCAGAATGGGGGCGAACTCGATCGTCAGCACGCCGGTATACAACATCACGCACCACGACACCTCGAACAGCACCGAGTGATGTTGCCAGAAGAAGATCGGCCGCCAGATCTGGTGATACCGGCCCAAATCCACAATCAGTGAGCCGGACGCCGACAGCATGTAGCCGAGGTACGCCGCCAACACTACCGGCCGCAGAATGGGATAGAACGCCCGGACCCGGAAGATGTACACGCTGCACGCCGTCAGGAATCCACCGGCCGCGAACGCGATGCCGCACAACACCAGCGCCTTCCACACGCCCCACGGGAACCGGTCGGACAAGTGAGTCACTGCGCCCAGCCCGAGCACGTACCGGGACGCGAGCGCGTAGCCGCCGAGCGCCCACAAAATCGCGAGCGCCGCCCAGCCGAATGTTTGAGACGACATGTGCTTGGGATATTCCCGGCCCGCCAAAAGCCAGCACATCCCGATGGCGATGGCGATACCGGCGCCCGCGCCGACGAGGCGCGCAATCCAGAGCGTGTAATTCACGTCATGCATGCGCGGCCTCCTTCCGGCTGCGCAGCCGAAACGCCACGCTCAACGCCAAGCCGACGCCGATGATCACAAATGGCAGCTTGGCAATCGCCTTCCACGTCAACGACGGGAGCGGCGCTTCCGGCAGGTCCTCGCGAAAACCGAGTTTGGCCGGGGTTGCGTCCGAAAGATAAATCCACGAGGTGCCGCCCACGATCTTGTCGCCGTATTGATGCGAGTAGCGTTTCGGCATCGAGTCCATCCGCGCCTTCGCTTCCGCGAGCAGGTCCCGGCGTTTGCCGAACTTCAGCGTGCCGGTCGGGCACACGCCGACGCATGCCGGTATCCGTCCCTCCGCGACGCGGTCCGCGCAGAGGTCACACTTACCGACGCGGGGCATGAGCGCGTTGTCCCACTCGTACTTCGGGACGTTGAACGGGCAGGCGAGGATGCAATACCGGCAGCCGATGCAAATCGATTCGTGATACACCACCGGGCCCGTCGGCGTCTTCACCAGCGCTCCAACCGGGCAAACCGAGACACAGGCCGGGTACTCGCAATGCATGCATTGCTTCTTCACCGGCACGCCGTGATCCTCGACGACAGTCCGGGTGCGGAACGTCAATTCGCCGTCGCCGCGACCATAGCCCAGCCGGGTGGTGGGCAATCCCGGGAATCCCCAGCGCACGCGGCAGGCATTCTCACAAGCCCGGCAGCCGATGCAGCGCGTCAGGTCCACGAGCACTCCCACCGGATCCGCCGCTATGCCACCGGCCTGCGCCGCATAAGCACCCAACGCCGCGCCGCAGGCGCCGCTCTTGAGGAATGTGCGGCGGGAGATGCTCATTCACTTTCCTTCCCGGTGTTTGCGGTTCACGTGCGGGACGGCGTAACCGATGACCAAGCCCAGCGCGAACGCCACCGCGACGACCGGCGCAAAGATCCGGTGGTTCGCGGCGAGTTTGTCGCGAAGCTGTTCGGATTCAGTCCGCAACTCCGCCACTTGCTGGCCGAGTTGTACCGGCTCGGCGGCCTTCAATTCCTTCACTTCCTTCTCCAACTCCGCCCGGCCGCTGCTGCGGTGGACCATCTCGGCGTGGCATTTCGTGCAGGTCTCCGCGCCGACGCCAAAGGTGTGGCCGCGGACGCCAGTCCCTTTGATCTTGGGGCCACCCATGCCGAGTTCGGGCATGTGACAGGTGACGCAATGCAGCCCTTCCTGCGCGTGCGTGGCGTGCGAGAAATCCTCGAGCTTGGCGGTGTGACAGGTGCCGCACATCTCGTCGGGGTTCGCCTTGCGGGGCGTCATCGAATGCATTTTGTGGCAGTCGAAACACCGGATGTTCTTCTGTCCATGCGCGCTGATGCGCCACTCGCCGTAAGTGATCGTGTGACAGGCTTGGCAGGTCTCAGAGGTGACCGGCAGGGTCTTCTTGTCGCCGTCGGGATGCTTCTCGCTGATGGTCCCGTGGCAGGATTCGCAGGTCACACCTTCGTGAGAGAAGGTACCGGCCTGACGGTCGAACCGGGTCGTGTGGCACACGAGGCACTCCATCTTCTTGCCTTCACGTTCCCAAGTCGGCAGGAAACCGTTGCCCATCGAGCGCGCGTGCGGCGATTCCGCCCATTGTTTGGTCGCCTCCTCGTGACAGAGCGCGCAGCGGTCGGAGATGTTTTCTTCTTCAGCCCACGCCCCGGTCAGCGCGGCGAAGCTGCAAAGTCCCCAGACCATGGCGACGTTGAACTTCATTTTGGCTCCGCCTCGGGTTTTTTCTCCTCGTGTTGATGCGGCGCTTTCTTGCCGATGAGCCACGCCGGGTTCATGGGGAATTCCTTCGGGTCAAAGATGACCCAGTAGAAGTGCCAGACCACGATGGCGAGCGTCGCGAGCACGGCTTCGTAGAAGTGGATCACTTGCGCGACGTCGTGCCAGACTTTCGGCCAGAGCCGCAGGACGGTCTCGGTGAAGATGAGCATCGCGCCGGTGATGATCATCACAAATGAACCCCAGACCAGCGCCCAGTACTCCGCTTTCTCGGCGTAGTTGAACCGGCGGGGCGGGGGAAGTTGACCGCCGAGCCCAAGGTTGTACCAGAGCGTCGCGAAGAAGTCCTTCACATCGAGCATCCGCGGCCCGAGTTGCAGCAGGTAACCGTGACCGCGCGGCGTCGCGACGAGCACGATCAGGTGCACGAGGAAGAGCCCGGTAAAGGTCCAGCCGCAGATCCGGTGGATCATGCCGCGGATGTAACCGCCGTTCTCCAGCATCTTGAACGGCCAGCTCCACCACGCATCCGGGAACTTGTGGACGAAGCCGGTATAGGCCAGTAGCACGAACATCGTGATCAACAGCCAGTGCTGGATCCGCATCGCCTTGGTCAGTCGCTCCTCGGCGTGCGGATGCGCGCGCACGGCGCGGATGTGGACGCGCGCCTTGGCGATGTAATCGAGCCCGACAAACGCCGCCATGCCGCCGATGGTCAGGACGATGATGACGATGTAGAACTGCGTCACGAAATTGACGAGCCACGGTTTGCCTTTCGCGGCGCCGGGCAGGTCGTGAATCTTCAAGTCGCCCTTCGCGAGCCGCGTGCCGATGCCGGGATGGCACTTGCCGCAGGTCTGCGGGAGGTTGGCTTTGTTGACCGACGAGAGCGGGTCGCTCGACGGCAGGATGTCGTGGAAGCCGTGGCACGAGGCGCAGTTGGCGACGGCCAAGCCACCGAATTGCATCGCGAGACCGTGGAAGCTCTTCATGTAGGTATCCACGACTTTGGAGGACAACTGGTACCGGGCCGCAATGCGCTCGGCGCCATGGCACTGGCCGCAGGTCTCGGGAATGTGGGAGGCGGCCACCTTGGAAGTGGCATCGGTCACCGCTTGGATCGTGTGCTCGCCGTGGCAGTCGGTGCAGGCCGGTGCGTCGCGGATACCGGCCGCGACGGCGGTGCCGTGGACGCTGCGGCTGTAAGTCTGCCGAACGTTGTCGTGGCATTTGCCGCAGGTGGCCGGGATGGTTTGCCAGTAAAGTTTCGATTGCGGGTTGGTGGAGCGATGCAGGTCGTGCGTGCCGTGGCAATCGGAACAGACAGCCGCGTTGGCGATGCCGTTGGTGTGCGCGGTGCCGTGGACGCTCTTGTCGTAGGTGACGACGACGGCGCGTTGCCGGAGTTGGAACTTCTCCATCTCCTCGACCTTGCTGTGACACTTGCCGCAGGTGGCCGGGATGTTGGCGCGGTTGACGGGGGAGGCGGCGTTCCGGTAGTTCAGCAACTCATGCGGGTTGCCGTGGCAAGACTGGCACGAGGCGGCTTCCGCCACGCCCTTGTGAATCGCCTGCCCGTGATCGCTCTTGAGGTAGATGTCGGTCTCGATCCGGTGACACTGGCTGCAACTGACCGGCTTGAGCTTCTCCTCGTGCGGCAACTCCTTGATGTCGGTGTGACAGCTTGTGCAGAGGTTCTTCGCGTGAATGGAGGCGCCGAACTTGGCCTCATCCACAAACTTCGGGCTATCTTTGTCGCCGTGGCAGGCCAAACATTCCGCGTTGTCGATGGCTCGCGTTGTCGAGGCAAGGCAGACGCAAATCAGTCCGGCAATCCACCATAGTTCAAGACGCCGCATAGCTGTGTAATCCGCTCAGGAGAAAATTTACGCCGTAATAGGTGAAGACGACCGAGGCAAAACCCGCCACCGAGATCCAGGCCGCGCGTTTGCCTTTCCAGCCGCGCATGTACCGGCAGTGCAGGAACACCGCGTACACGAACCACGTGATCAGCGACCACGTCTCCTTCGGGTCCCAACTCCAGTAGGTGCCCCACGCCGAGTTGGCCCAGACCGCGCCGGTAATGATGCCGGCCGTGAGAAACAGGAAGCCAAACGAAATCGTCTTCGCCGTGATGGTGTCGAACGCCCCTTGCAAGTCCGCCTTGCGCGCGACGAGGTAGCCCAAGCTCGAGAGCGCCCCCACCGCGAACGCGCCGTAGCCGAGGAAGCAGGTGAACACATGCACCGTCAGCCAGTTGCTGCGCAGCGCCGGCATCAACGGCTTGATCTCCGCCTCGTACGTGCTCGCGTACGCCAGCGTGAGCGCCGCCAGCAACGCTGTCGCAGCCGCCAGCACCGGGATCTTGTGGCGGAATTGCAGTACCAGGTAAACCACCACCAACGCCCACACGAACAGCACCATGCTCTCGAACATGTTGCTGAACGGCGCCCGCCCCGCGGCAATCCACCGCAGGATCATGTACACCGTCTGCACCACCACGCCCGCGGCCAGAAAGCCGGTCGCGGCGCGCGCCAGTACGCGGCCTTTGGAAAACAGGCTAGCTGCCGAGAACAGCAGCGCGGTCAGGTAACCAGCCAGGCTGAGATTGAAGGCCCAAGTCATAGAGACGTTCCTTTTCGAGATCGAGTTTCGTCATCAACTGGGTGACGCGGCGGCCGATGATCTCGTGGCAGACCGCCAATTCTTGCTCGCGCGACCGGACATTGGCCTGCACGATCGCTTCCAAGTCGTCGATGTTGTAGAGGTACACGTTTTCCAGCGCCTGCACGTCGGCGGCGATGTTGCGCGGGACCGAAATATCGATCAGGAACAGCGGCCGGTTGCGCCGCGCCCGCATCAGTTCTTCGACTTCCGCCCGGTGCAGCAGCGTCTTGGGGCAGCCGGTCGAGGCCACCACGATGTCCGCCTGCGCCATGGCCGGCAGCAATTCCTGGAACCGCACCGCCTTGCCGCCGAACTCCGTCGCCAGCGCCTCGGCCCGGTCGAACGACCGGTTCGAGACCAAGATCGATTGCGCGCCTTTCTTCGCCAGGTGCCGGACACAGGCTTCGCCCATCTGGCCGGCGCCGATGATGATGACGGTCTGCTTCGACAGGTCGTGCCGGAAGATCTTCTCCGCCAATTCCACCGCCACGCTGCCGACCGAGGTCGCGCCGCGGCCGATGCCGGTGTGGGAGCGGATTTCCTTCACCGCTTGGAACGCCTTCTGGAACACGCGGTTTAAGACCGGCCCCGTGAGCCGGGAGTTCTGCGCGGTGTCGTAGGCGTTCTTGATCTGGCCGGTAATCTCGGTCTCGCCGAGTACCATCGAATCGAGTCCGCTGGCGACCTGGAATAGATGCCGGGCCGCCGCGGCGTCTTCGTGGACGTAGACGTGCGGGCGGACGTCCACCGAGCCGGTGGAGAGCAACTGGAACAGCGCGTCGATCTTCGCCGTGACGCGCGGGGTGGTGCCGTAAATTTCCACGCGGTTGCAAGTGGAGAGCAACACGACTTCATCGAGGTCGCCGCACAACTTCAGCCGGCATGCCTGGCAGACGAGTTGGGACGGTTTGATGGCGAGTTGCTCCCGCACGGCGACGGGCGCGGTCTTGTAGCTCAGTCCTGCCGCAAACAATTTCATGCGCGCTTCCTCCGGTCATCCAGCCACGGATTCAGGTAGAACACGATAAACAGGCCGACGAGCATCAGCCCGAACCCCGCATACACGACCGGCACGCCGGGGTCTTTCACTACCTCGAACGATGTGTACGCCAAGTCCCGGGGGTTGTACCCGGATTGGTAAAATGTGTAGCCGCCATACTTCAGCGGCCGATTGACTTCCAGAGTGTGCTGCCCGGTCGGCAGGATCACCGTGCTGCGGAACGTCTTGACCGGCCCCGCCGGCATGCGTTTCAACTGCGCCGCAAACACCAGTTGCAGCGGGCTCGGCCCGGTCGGCGTCGTGCCCTTTGCCGGCATCGAGAAATCCGGGAACTTGGCGAACAGCCACCGGTGGTTCTGGTACGTCGGCCCGTTCACCGCGACGAGGATTGCCGGGTTGCGCGGCTCGTCTGACCGGCTAGTGATTTCCTTCGTGGCGGTGTCCACCATGAAGTCCGGGATGTATTTGAGCACGGTGATCTTGTAGTCCTCGAACGACTGCTCCAGGCCGACCTTCGCCGAGAGCAGTTTCTGGCTGTTGTCCGCTGTCTTGATGACGAACAACCCGTCTTCCACGGTCGGCTGCTTCTTGTCGTAGCCTTCCACCTCGAACTTCGCCAGTTGCAGTTGGAAGGGGAGCGTCTTCGGCCCGGTCTCGGTGACGAATGCCGACGTCACTTCGCCCTCACGAAATTCGAGATACCCTTTCTCACCCCACACGCCGCGGATCACGCCGCCGGTCAGGATGAGCAGGATGCTGATGTGGGTCAGCATCGACCCGAGTGCCCGGCGGCGGGCGAACCCCGCCGTCCGGAGCACTGTCGAGAATCGCCGGGTGCTGCACACGGCGGTTGTGGCGGCGAGCAGGCACAGCATCCCGATGAACCACCAAGACTGGAAGATGTGCGTCAATCCCAGTTTGCCCAGCCATTGCATCCGCTGGGTCGCGGCCGGGTGCTTGGCCAGATACTGCGCCACTTCTGTGCCTTGCGGCAGGAGCGTCCCGGCAATGCAGGCCGCGGCAATGATCGCGACCACCGCCACGGCAAATTTCACCGAGGCGAGCAGGTCGAGCGCGCGGCTGCTGAAGCTCTTGGTTGGAATCGAGTTGGTCGGCATGTGTCCCTCACCACCGCCGTGGCGTTACTTCTTCACCTTCGGATCCGGGTGGGCGATTTTTTCCACGTAGGTCTTTTCGTCGAAGCCCTTGAAGTTCGGGCTTTCGGAGTTGTGACAGAGCTTGCAGCTCTGGGTCGCGGGATGGACGAGGCCGGCGGCGATGGCTTTCTCACGATCTTCCATCGTGCTCTTCGACATGTACTTCTTGCCGGGCCCGTGGCAGGACTCGCAGACTACGCCGTCTTCCACTTTCACCTTCTCCGTCGCGACGGACTCCGTGAAGTTGTAGGCGGTGGAATGGCACTTCAGGCACTTGCCCGATTTCTGCGGGTCATCAACACCGAGTTTCTTGGCGGCCTCTTTGGCCTCAGGCGTACCGAGCGTGGCAAACGCTTTCGCGTGGGGACTCTTCTCCCAGTTGCCGAGCTGGTTACCGGTCTCCTCCTTCTTGTGGCACATGCCACAGGTCTTGACGCCAACGTAGTTGGCAGGGTCGCGACCGTCGGCCCAACAGGCCACGGCAGCGAGCAAGACCGACGAGATAACGATTCTGGCGATCATATATGATGGCTCTCCTTTGCTAAGGGTCTATCTCCGTCATAGGGTTTAGCAGTGCCCTTGCCACGAGGTCGAAATCGATAGAAACGGTTGCGGCAAGAGGCTGTGATCGAAAGGCTTGCATACCGGAACGTAGATGGGGATACCAGACAATCAGACGGAGGTTGAACTGACAGACTGGCAGATGCCAAGTCGCCCCTGACACCGTGTCAGTGCCGTCAACAACTCTCGTGGGAGATCACTTGGCGCGCGCGACCAGTCGCAGCATGTAGACCACGACGGCCAGCATCACGACGAAGCAGACGAGGAACAGCGCGAAGACCGACCATTGCGGCGCAACCCGCCACGAATGCGGATCGAACTGGCCGGTAAGTTTCAACACCCGGACAGTGTGCCGGGCGTGGACCATCGTCAGCAGCGAAACGAACAGCATCGTGCCGGCTGCGCAGAAGTTGCGTTTGAAGAAGAAGTGCAGCGCCCCGGCCGATAACACCACGCCCACCGCCAATCCCCAGATGGCCGGGCTCCGCATCAAGGCCGGCAGGTACGGCCGCAGCGAAATGGTGTAGGCCAACCCGGTCAACGCCGCGAGGATCATCCCGCCGAGGAAGAAGCGTTTCCCGAGCGCGAACACGGCCGGGTCATCCCGCCCCAGCATTCCGATGAAGAATCCGCCGACCGTCACCGCGCCGAGGATCATGTGCAGCCAGCGGAGCACGTAGTCACTCGCGGCCGGGTTCCAGACCAAGCCGGTCGGGTCTTGCGCGTACAACTGCCGCATCTGGTCCGGTCGCTCCGCGAGCGAGAAGATCGAACTGTACGTCAGTGAAATGTAAACCAGCCCGGCTAACGCCAAGAGCAGCGCCGCGCGGCTGACGGTGCCGGTCTTCTCCGAGCGTAGCGATGACCGGTAGAGCGCGTAGTACACCGCGATTGCCACGCCGATGATTCCCAGCCAGAACCACCCGCTCACAATCGCCGCCGAGTAAATCTGCCGGTGATACACCATCTGCACGAACAGCAGCGGCGCGACGCCGAGCGTCACCGTGGCCGCCATCGCCGCCGGGAACATCTTGCCGAACTTCTTCAACGTCGGGTCATCCCAGCGTTTGCGCGTGGCGGCGTACAACACCATGATGACGCCGCCCACGAGGAAGTTCATCGCCACGAAATGCAACGTCAGCGTCAGGATGTGCAGGACGGTAATCAGCCAGAGCGGGGCGGAAAGGAATTCGTAGTCGGGAAGGTTCATGGCTTCGCCTGTTTGCCGAGTTGTTGCAGATACGAAATCAACGCCGCCCGCTCCTCCGCGTCGCCGGTATAGGCCGGCATGCCTTCGCCGAGACTGTCCGCCGCGTCGAGCATCCCGCTCAAATCCTCCGCGCTCAGGCCGGTGAAGGTTTTCGACTTGTCGCTCGCCGCGCCGACGACGTGGCATTTACCGCAACGCACCTCGTAGGCGCGCGTGCCGTCACGGATCGGCGTGTGGTCAATCCGTTCGTAAAGATAGCCGGCAATCTTGTCGGCTTCCGCCGCCGTGCCTGGGAAGGGCGGCATGTTGCCCTTCAAGAGATGCGCCCCCCGCACAATCGCCGCGATGAACGCGCGGTCGGTGCCGTCGAACGCCGGTCGGAGCGGTCGGGAGCCGGTAAGCGTGTGACAACTCCGGCAGGAATGGCGGAAGAGGTCAGCCCCGTCGTCACCGGTGGTGTACGCGATCTGCGTGAGCAACCCGGCTTGCTGATACGCCTTGGCCTTCGCCACCGGCACGCCGTTGCCGTAGATATAGCCGGTCACCACGAATGGTTTGCGGACGGACTCGCGGAATTGTTCGAACGCGCCGAACCACGCGAGTCCCAGCGCCAGCAACACCACCGCCAGCACCACCGGCAGCCGCCGCGCCAGCAACCAGCTCACCGCCAGCGCCCCGGCCAGGGCGAGCAGCAGCCAGGAGTTGACGTGGAATGCCTTGATCGACGCCGGCATCACTTGCAGCGCTTTGCCGGTAATCTCCGCCGGGATTGTTCGCCAGTACCACGCCAACGAAACGGCCACCACCGCCAGCCCGATCAAGCCCCACCGGACAGAATACCGGACCGTGCGCGCCTTGAAATCGCTCGCTTCATACCGGGCCGCGACGAGCAGGGCGTACAACCCGGCCAGCATCACGCAGATGCCGGTGCGCAGGACGAGTTGCGACCAGTAGGTCGGATTGAAGAAGCCGTCCCAGAAATTGCCGGTCACCAGCCACTGGCCGGGCGTGAGCATGAAGGCGACGATGCCGTTGATGATGAACAGCGACAGCCACGCCGCGATGAAATAGATCCAGCCGACAATCAAATGGTCGCGGGCCGATAATCTCTGCCAGCCGTAGTAGTAGATGATTGCCGCGGTGATCTCGACGACGAAGAACGTCCACTCAATCGCCCAGCCCCAAACGAAGTTGTGGATGAGCGCCTCGGTCGCGGTGGGGTTGAGCAGACCGATGATGAACCAGATGCCGACGCCGGTCAGGGCGCCGAAGACCAGCGAGACCAGCGCGAACATTTTGCTGAGCTTCTGCAGAAACTCCAAAGTGGCGGTGTCCCCGGCCCGGCGGGCGCGGTGTTCCGTGACCACGAGGAACAGCCCGCCGCCGATGGCGAAGTGCGACACGAACACATGCAGCACGGCGATGACAGCCATCAGGATTCCGTAGCTGAAAGGCACATCCCAGAAGGGGTAGATCATGGAGCTTTCTCAGGTGACGCGGCTGGCTGTTCGAGGTGCGGTGCGCCTTTGATGTCGATGAAGTAGTGCTTCCCGTTGAACGTGACGTGGCTTTCCGAGAAGTGGCCGACGATGCCGAACACAATCGCCAGCACGAGCCCGGCAATGCCGATGCCCACGGCGACCGGACGTTTCTTTGGGTGACGTTCCGGGCTGCGATCGATGAACGGCCAGATCAACAGCAGGACCGGCGGCACCATCGAGACGAGGATGCCGAGGAGTTTCGGGAAATATTTCAGCAGTTGGTAGGTCGAGAGGAAATACCACTCGGGCTTGATGCCTTCCGGCGTCACGAACGGATCGGCCTTCTCGCCCAACTCCGCCGGCCAGACCACCGCCAGTGTCACCATCACGCCGATCAACGCGCAGAAAATCACGCCTTCCTTCAACACGTGATGCGGGAAAAACGGAATCGCTTTCTGCGGGTCGATTGGTTTCTCCTCGCCGACGCGTTCCATGGTGGACAACCCCTGCACGCGCATCAGGAACAGATGCACCGCGATGATGCCGGTCAAGACCCACGGCAGCACGACGACGTGCGCCACGTAAAACCGCGCCAGGGTCTCGCCGGTCACGCCTTCGCCGCCGCGCAACAGCAGCTTCATGTATTCGCCGACGTAAGGAATCGCCCCGGTAATCTCGGTGCCGACCGTCGTGGCCCAGTAGGAAAGCTGGTTCCACGGCAGCAGATAGCCGGTAAACCCGAACGTGATCGTGCAGCCAAAAATCAGGACGCCAAGCACCCAGGTAAGTTCCCGGGGTTTCTTGTACGCGCCCATGAAGAAGGTGCGGACCATGTGGATCAACACGCACAGCACCATCAACGTCGCGCCCCACGCGTGCAGTCCGCGGATGAGCCAGCCGAAATGCGCCTTGGTCATGATGAAGCGGATGCTCTCGAACGCGGTGTTCGTCGTCGGCCGGTAATAAATCATCAGCAGGATGCCGGTCACCACTTGGTTCAGGAACAGGTACAGCGACAAGCTCCCAAACGTGTGCCAGAACCCGGTCTGCGGCGGCAACGGCTTGTGCGCCTGGTGCTCGACGAACTGCTCGACCGCGCCGACGTCGTATCGCTCAGCCAGCCACGCCCGGAGTCTAGGGTAGACCTTCATGGTTCGTAGTGCGGCGATTTATCGCCGCTCCATCCTCCCCCGCGCCATGAATGGCGCGACTACAAACGAAGTCATCATGCGGATTTCACCATCACTTCGCCGTTGATCACCGCCACGCCGTGTTCCGTCAACGGCCGCGGCGGCGGGCCGCCGACCACGCGGCCGTTCAAATCGAAAAAGCCGGCATGGCACGGACACGCGATCTGCCGGCGCGTTGCGTCCCAGCCGACGATGCAGCCGAGGTGCGTGCAGATCGCCGAGAACGCCCGGAATCCTTGCGGCGTGCGCACCACAATCACCGGGTGGCCGCTCACCGCGACGATCTTGGATTGCCAATCATGGAAGTCGGCTTCCTTGCCGGCCGAGACGGTCTGGACGGCCGGGCCGCGTTTCTGCGACGGCCACACGTAGCTGACCACCGGGGCGAGGAATGCCGCCGCCCACGCGATCAGCCCGCCGGTCAGGACCCAGTCGAGGAACGTGCGGCGGGAAATTTTGTGGTCGTCGTTCATTCGAGTTGTCGTCGTTTGAGCCAGAAGATGACTGCCATGACGCCCAAGAACGTCCAGATCGGCCAGAGCGCCCGGCGTTTCCACGACTCGATGTGTTCGAGGTGATCGATGTCGCCCATGATCATCGCGACGGTCTGCTGCGCATGCTCTGCCGGTAGCTTCAGCTCACCGGGCTGCAACAGATGCTGCAGCGCCTCCAACTGGGTGATGTCCGTCTTCGCTTCCTGCAACAGGATCTGCTCGTCATCCGTCGCCAACCCGCGGACGGTCGCGTCGTGGAGGCGTTCGTCCGCCTTGGCATAAGCGACTTTGGCGGTCTTGATGACGCTGACGAGTTCATCTCGGCGGGCGAGTTGACCGGGGTCGTTGGCGTGACACTGGACGCAAGCGCTGGCGAAAAGGTCGACCGACGCTTTTTGAATCGCGTGATTTCCGTGGCAACTCACGCACTGGTTGAAGGCCCCGGCTGCCGAGGCTTCGGCGTGCGGACTCTTCTCGAACAACTCGCGCTGCCGGCCATGACACTTGCCGCAGACCTGCCCGACTTCCGCCGTGCCCGGTGGGGTGGCGCCGTGGTTGCCGTGGCAGGTGACGCACGTCGGCGCGCTGAGGTCGCCTTTCTCGAAGAGCAGTTGCGCGTGGTAGCTGGTCTTGTATTGCGCGACGACGTCCGCCGGCAGCTTGTACCGGCTCATGAGGTTCTCGTCGCTGTGGCAGCGGCCGCAAGTGGCCGGGATGTTCGCGGCGAATGTCCGGGCTTGCGGGGAGTTGACCTTGAGGATGTCGTGCGCGCCGTGGCAATCGGTACAGCCGGCAACGCGCTGGTCGTTCTTCCCGAAGAGCGCCTCGCCGTGTTTGCTGGTCTTGTACCGGTCGAGCTGGTCGGTGGGCAGCCCGAACGGGTTCATTTTGCGGACGTCGCTGTGGCAACTGGCGCAAAGCTGGGCGATGGCCTGTTTCGAATCGGGCCGGTGGAAATTGTCCGTGGCGTGCGCGGTTTCATCGTTTGCCTTTGGGTCACCACCGTGGCAATCGATGCAGGTCAGGCCGGTGGCGGCGTGGACGCTGTCTTTGAACTGGGCGTTGCGGTCGATGTGGCAGTTGACGCAATTCGCGTCTGCCGCGTGGGCGGGACTGTTTGCCAGCCACGCCGCGGTCAGCCAAACCACGCTGAAGCGGGTGATGCGCATCGTTTCGTTACTGACCGGCCAACGCGCCGGTATGGCACTCGGCGCAGTTGGTGTCTTTCCAGACGTCGCCGATGTCCACCGGGTGCTCGAATTCCAAGCCATCCGGGCTGAGTTGGTGCAATTTCTCGCCGTTGCCCTGCGCGAGGATGATGTGGCAGGACTTGCAATCGTGGGAGATGACCTCGCCAGTGGGGGCGGCGTGTTTGCCATCGTGACACCGGTAACAGCCGGGGAAGATGGTGTGGCCGATGTTGTTCGGGTACGCGCGCCAGTTGACCTTCATCTCCGGGAAGAAGTTGAGCCGGTAATTGCTCTGCACCTCGGTGATGGCCTGCGCGATGAGTTCCGGGTGCGCCTTCGCAAACGCCGCCTGCTCGGTCTGGTAATACTTCGTGATGTAAGCCGCAATGCCGTCGAGCGCCGCCGGTGTGCTCGGGTATTCCTTCGTCAGCGCCTCGACCGCGATCTTCTTGATGTACGGGATCGTCGGGTTGATGCGGCCGGTGTTCATTGCCACGTTGATCACCTTGGCCGGGGCGTTGTAGACGTGCGACGGCCGGTTGTGACAGTCGATGCAATCCATCCGCCGGGTCTCGGCTGTCTTGATCTGCTCTTCCTTGAGCGGCTTTTCGGACGATTGATAGACCGTGACCTTGCCGGCTTTGTCGGTCACGCGCACCCACGGGATGACCTGATGGGACTCGTCGGCAGCGATGTACTCGATTTTGTTGCCGATGTTCATGTGCCAATGAATCCCGCCGACCGGCCCGTGCGTCGGGTCGCCGCCGCCGATCTTCATCAACAACCGGATCGTCCAGGTCGTGTTCGTCTCGTCGGCCATGAAATGTTGGTTCAGCCGCTCCGCCGAGCCGTAGAACTTCTGCGGCCAGTGGCATTGCTCGCAGGTTTCCTGGGCGGGCCGCAGGTTCTTGATCGGGGTGGGGATGGGCGTGGGATACTTGTTGAACGCGGTCGCATAGACCTGATAGGAGCCGGACAGCTTCGACTTCACGAACCACGTCGCGCCCGGGCCGATGTGACATTCGACGCAGGCCACGCGGGCGTGCGGCGAGTTTTGGTAGGCGGTGAACTCCGGTTTCATCACCGTGTGGCAGGTCTGACCGCAGAACTGGCGCGACTCGGTAAAGTGATAGCTCCGGTAACTGCCGATCGCCGTCAGTAGGAAAAAACCGGTCGCCAACCCGGCAATCGTGCCCAGCAACTTCCGGTGACGCGGGCTGTTCAGGTCGATAATCGGGAACAACGTCAGCGACCCCGCCGCGCGTTGGACCAGTCGCCGCCGCTCCACCGCGATGCCGATGACGATCAACGCGATGCCGGTACAGAGAAATGCCGGCGCGACGAAATACGTCAGGATTCCCATGTACGGGTTCGGTGAGTGCGCGATGAAATCGAGCGCCAGCAAACAGAGCACCGCGAAGAGACTCGACACCGCCAGGATAATCCCGGCCAGGCTGATCCAGTTTTGCAGGAGAGAAGGGCGTTGGGGAGTAGTGGGATTATCGTTCATCGTCACTCGTCGGCAGATTGATCCGGAAGTGACTCTTGCAACGCGCGTGCCACGGTCGAAGTTTCAGGGACAAGCTCTTCTGGGGCAAGCGGATAATTCCGGGGCTTCTCCCGGTGATTCTCTGACATTCTGGCGCCAGAATCGGCGGACGTGTCATCTTGTCCGAGAGCCGGGGAGGTGTTACAACCTCCGCGGCGCATGAACCTGAACCTCCTCCTGCGGAACTGCCGGCTCTTCGCCGACCTCGATACCACCGAGCTCACGACCATCAACGCGATGGCGCATCGGAAAGAATTCGCCAAGGGTGAAACCATCTTTGCCGAGGGCGATCCGTCGCGCGGGTTCTACCTTGTCGTCGCGGGCGCGGTGAAAATCTACCGGATCGGCCCCGACGGCAAAGAGCGCGTCCTCCACGTCGTCGAGGCCAATGACTCCTTCGCTGAGGCGGCGCTGTTCATGGACGCCTACCCGGCCAACGCCGAGGCCATCGCCCCGACCACCGTCATCGCTGTCGACCGGCTCCAGTTTCGGCAATTACTTGTCCGCGACCCCAAACTCAGCTTCAAGATCATGGGCGCGCTCGTCAAATGGATGGCCCAACTCCGCAACGCGCTCACCGACGTCTCCACCAAGGAAGTCCCCGCCCGGTTCGCCAGCTACGTCCTGAGCCTGCCGGAACCGCTGACCGTCACGATGAGCAAGACCACGATTGCCCAGATGCTCGGCACCACCAAAGAGACCTTCTCGCGCGTGCTCCATCGCTTCGCCCGCCATCGCATCCTCACTTTCCGCGG
>OMJI01000319.1 GCA_900299315.1 Verrucomicrobiota bacterium
AAAAAAACTGCCATGTGCGTTTCGTGTCGGTCAAATAAGCCCTAACTCAACATTGCCAGAAATTAAATCGGACAGCAGTGATTGGAGGAAAATTCTTGAGCCATAAACGCGACGCCAATTCCTTGCAGAGGTCGCGCGTGACGGAGCACAACGTTGTCTATCGCTGCGCGACGCCCGATCCTGCGCAAGCCTTGCTGTTTGGCAACGGGCGGGTGGGCGGCAGTCTGCACACACCCGAGGATTCGCTCTACCTGTTGATCTCACGCGCGGATGTCTGGAATGAGTCCGCTGCCATGGGCAGCATTGCGGCGCTGCGGATCAAAGATGGATCGGCGCTATTCACCGGCGCGCGCGCGGTACATCAGGTGTGCGACCTGGCGCAGGCGGAAATCCGCGTTGCCATTGAGACCAACACCGGCCGTGTGGCGTTCCGCGTGGTCTGCCCGCGCGCGGCGGATGCACTGCTGGTGGAGATCGAGGACGAACGCCTCGACCCGCGGCCGTGGGAAGTGTTGATCGAGAACTCGCACGAGGGCGACACAACCACATCGACCTCGACAGTCCACGTCAACCGGACCAGCCAGTTCACGGAGTACAATTGCCGCGTCAACGTGGATGCCGGGGCATTGGGCCTGCCGGATCCTTTGCTGGGGCGGGCGTGGGGACTGTTCATCAACGCCGCGCAGTTGCCGGCCGGCCGGCGACAGCGCGTGGTGTGCGCCGTCGTGTGCGAACCACCGCAACCGGCAGGCGATCCCGACGCGCGTGTCCGCCAGGCCGGGCAGGCGTTGCTGGCGGAGGCGGCCACGATGGCGGAGCGCTGGATTGACGCGCACCGGCGGTGGTGGGACGAATTCTGGAGTCGCAGCCATGTCCGGCTTCACAGCGGCACCGGCGACGCCGAGTACGAGGAACGGCTCTGGTACGTGAACCTCTACTACCTGGCCTGCGCGCACGGCGGCGCGTTCCCCGCGCGCTTCAACGGCGCCACGTTTCTGCTGGAGCGCGACCGGCGTCCGTGGGATGTCGGTTACTGGTTCCAGAACATGCGCGAACTCTACTGGCCGCTGCTGGCCAGCGGGCACTGGGACTTCATGCCGGCGTTTTTTCAGATGTACTTCGACGCCCTGCCGTTCGTGGTGGAGCAGACCAAGGCCATCTTCGGCATCGCCGCGCCGGCGTACTGCGAAACGCAATCGTTCTGGGGCTGGTCGCCCGATACCGATCTGACCACCGGCCGCACGAACCGCGGCGTGCACCACAATTTCTCCAACAATCTCGAAGTCTGCCTGCTGATGGATTGGTACTGGCGCGCGTCCGGGAACGACACATTCCTGCGGACGAAATTCTATCCCTTCCTGAAGGAAATCATCCGGTTCTTCCGCGCCTATGCGCGGCTGGGCGAGGACGGCCGGTATCACATCGCGCCGTCCAACGCTCTCGAAGTGTGGCCCGACGCCAAGGATCCCATGCCGGACATTGCCGGGCTGCGGTATCTGCTGCCGCGCCTGATCGAGTGGGGGACGGCCTTTGGCGCGGCGCCGGCCGAGGTGGAAGTGTGGCGGGATTTCCTCGACCGATTGGCTCCGGTTCCCGTCGGACGCTGGACCGTCACTCGAACCTACCAGGATCACATCCACGACGAAGAATGGCACATCGCGTCCGAGCTGAATCCCAACGGCCTGTTCCTGCCCGCCGCCGACAAGACCGCCGACAGAGCGCTGCGGAGCAACATGGAGAACGCCGAACTCTACATCGTGTTCCCGTGGGGGTTGGTGGGGATGGATTCACCGGCCGAAGAACAGCGCCGGTTCGAGAACACCTGGAACCATCGCACGTGGAAACTCGTCAACAACGGCTGGGCGCAGGATGTGCCCCAACTGGCGCGCATGGGATGGGCGGAGGAAGCCCGGGCTGTTTCGCTCGAACACGCCAGCTACGGACAACGTTTTCCGAACGGTGGATTCATCTCTCCCGCCGGCGCGGCATTCCACGGGTTGCTGACGGAGACGCCCTTCCTCGATTCCGCTGGTGTCCCCCTGACCGGACTGCACGAAATGCTGCTGCAAAGCTACGACGGTGTGATCCGCATCGCCCCGGCTGTCAGCGCCGAGTGGAGCGGGGAATTCAAACTTCATGCGCTGGGCGGGTTCATCGTCGAGGCGCAGTTCCGGCAGGGCCGCACGACGTGGGCACGGATAACCGCCACGCGTGACGGCGTCCTGCGGTTGCGCGGCACCCCGGAACGAGCCATGAAAGCGGCCGAGTCGGTCACGCTGGGAACGCCGGCCAAGGAGGATGTCGCCGGCGAGCCGGTACCCGAGGTGATCTATCCCGGCTACAAGATTCGCCCGCCGCAATCCGCGCATCCGACCGGCCATTGGCATGACGAACGCAAGGGTCATGGCCAAGTCGGCTTGGCCGAGGACGGCCTCTTTCCCGCCACCCGGAAACCGGCTTCGCGGATCGGGATCATGCCAACCGACTGACGTGACCAGTGGCGCGACCCCGGACGGACACTCTCGGACGCTCTACAACAGTTCCGCCAGCCCAGCCTATTTCGACAACCTCACCATCGAAGGCAGCGTACCGGAGGATTGCCGTCCGCGACATCAGACTCGAATCGGCATGATGACGACCGGGATGCCGTGGTAGTAGAGGCGTTTTTGGATGGCGAAGGCTGTGTAGTTGTGGAGCAGGCGGGTGAAGATGGTCTCTTTCGGGAAGACGAGTTGGCCGGTAAAGACGACGCTGTTGGGGAAGTGCTCGGTGACTTGGACGGCAAGTTTCTCGACTTCGTCCACGACTTCCGTACCGACGGACGAGAGCGCCTCGGAGTAGAAGCCGCGGGACTTGGTGAGTTTGACGTACCGGTTGAGGTCCTTGCTGATGCTGGCCTTGAGGTGCGCGATTTCCTCGATGCCCTTGAACTGGCCGGCATCGACCAGGCCGACCTGGATGAAGACGAAGTTTTTGAAGTGGCCGCGGAAGACGCGCAGCGTGTTGAAGAGCGTGTGCAGGCCGAGGCCGCCGAAGTTGTTCACGAGAATCACGGCGGTCTTCTCGGTCGAGTTGGCGGAGAGGATGGTGGTGTCTTCCGTGACGGGCTCTTCCTTTTCCTCCTCGGAAATGGTGACGGCGTCCTTGAGCAGTTCGTCGAGCCGGGTGAGCATCTTGCGGGTGTGGATGTAATGGCGCTTGATGAGGAACGCGATAACGACCAGCGTGCCGGTAATTACCAGCGTGAGCCAGCCTCCTTCGTGGAATTTCAAGAAGACCACGCTGACGAGGATGAAGCCGGTCAGCACGAGTCCGATGCCGTTGATGAGGAGGCTGTGTTTCCAGCGCTTGTCGCGGGCGCGGACTTCCCACCAATGTTTCACCATGCCGAGCTGCGAGAGCGAGAAGGTGAGGAAGACGTTGATGCTGTAGAGCACGAGCAGGAAATCCACCGAGCCCTTGGAGAACCACAACAGCAGAAGCGACGCGCCGCCCATCAGCAGGATGCCGTTCTCGGTGACGAGCCGCTCGCTCAGCAGCGCGAACCGGGAGGGCATGTAACCGTCGAGCGCCATGTTGGCGAGCACGCGCGGGCCGTCAAGGAAGCCGGTCTGCGCCGCGACGAGTAGAATCAAGGCTTCTGAGGCGAGCGTGACGAGCACGATCCATTTGCCGCCCGGCCAGCCGCCGGCCACCTGCTCGAAGAAGACGGCGTTGAGCGTCTTGCCCTCGACCGGCTGCGTGGTCATCAGCAGGAAGCCGACAATCAGGCCACCGGCGATCACGGCGAGGCTGACCGCCATGTACATCATCGTGCGCTTGCCGGTTTCGACCCGGGGTTCCCGGAGGATGGGGAGGCCATTGCTGACGGCTTCGATACCGGTGTACGAACTGCCGCCGAGACTGTACGCGTGCAGCATCAGCAAGCCGACGCCGAGAAAACCGATGTCCTTGATGGAGGTCGAAAGGTCCCGGGCGGTTTCGTGGACGACCGCCGGCATCTCGGTAGCGTGTTTGCCGAAGACGAATGCGATCAGGAAAACGTGGGAGATGAGAAACAGCAGGAAGACCGGCACGATGGGGAGCACGGATTCCTTCACGCCGCGCATGTTCAAAACGATAAGCAGCAGCAACACGGCGAATGCGGTGGCGAGTTTGTATTGGTGCCACTCCGCCGGGAGGATACTGAAGATGGCGTCGGCCCCGCCGGCAATGGAGACGATGATTGTCAGGACGTAATCCACCGCCAGCGCGCAGCCGGACACCACGCCGACC
>OMJI01000320.1 GCA_900299315.1 Verrucomicrobiota bacterium
ATCACATTGAGAAGCTGGGATGCATTCATGATCCCCCTGCCATTCTCGCGCTGCACCGTCCACCTCGGCGCCCCCCTCAAAATCCCCCGCGACGCCGAAGTCGAACCCCGCCGCGCCGAAGTCGAGACCACTCTCCGTCAGTTGGCGGCATAATAAAGACATTGCCGCGAAGGCTGGTGACGATTACAACATGCGCCGGCATGGACGCCCAATTGCGCAATGAAGTGCGGTTTTTGACGACCCGGCTCGGGCAGATCATTCGCGAACAGGCCGGGGAGAAGGCGTTTACCCAAGTCGAGCAACTGCGCGTGTTGGCGAAGGCGATCCGCGCCGCCCACAATCCGCAGGACATCCGGGCGAAGCGGCGGCTGGTGAATAGTCTCTCGGTCACCGCCGCGAATCAGATTGCACACGCCTTCAGTCTCTTTTTCCAACTCACCAATCTCTGCGAGGAACGCGCCCGGGTGCGGCATTTGCAGTCGCAGGATGCCCCGTCCCAATCGGTGCGTCGGCTGTTCCGCGAGTTGAAATCCGCGCACGTCCCCGCCACCACGGTGCAACGGTGCCTCGACGCGTTGGACATCCAGCCGGTGCTCACGGCGCACCCGACCGAGGCCAAGCGCCGCAGCGCGCTCAACCAGATTCTGCGGCTCACCGGGCAAGTCGACAAACCGGACGAGATCCTCGAAGCGTTGTGGCAGACGCAGGAGATTCGCGACAAGAAAGTCGGTCCGCTCGACGAGGTCGAGAACGCGCTTTTCTTTTTCGATCACGCGATTTTCGACACAGTGGCGCATTTCTACGCGGCGTTCGACGCGGCGCTCGCGGAATATTACCCGGAGGTGAAACGGACCCGGGCATTCCTGACATTCGGCAGCTGGGTCGGCGGCGACCGGGATGGCAATCCGTTCGTGACCCCGGAAGTGAGCCTCCGCACCGCTACGCGCCACGCCGAGATGATCCGTCAGCATTACGACCAGGAATGCGACCGGCTGATCACCGAGTTGACCCACGCCGCGCCCCGGCCGGTCAAGCGCCCGAACGAAGAGTTGCCGTTCCAGCCGTCGGAAGTCTACCGGCACGAGGCGGTCGCAATCCGCCGCCGATTGCAAGGCCGGTACGCCCGGCCTGAACAGTTCATCCGCGACCTCGAACAAATCCAAGCCGGCCTCCGCAAGCAGAACGCCCACCGCGCAGCCAACGGGCGCGTGGCTCAGCTCATCGCGCAAGCGCAGACCTTCGGCTTTCACCTCGCCGAGCTCGATTTCCGCGATCACAGCGGCAAGTTGCAGACCGCGCCGGACGAGTTGCTTGAGGAGATGCGGACCATCCAGCATCTCCAACGCGAACGCGGTTCCGCCGCCGCCAATCATTTCATCCTCAGCATGACCCGCAGCGCCGCGGATCTCCGGCAGGTGGCGCGCCTCGCCCAACGAGCCCGGGTGCGCGCGCTGGAAATCGTGCCGCTGTTCGAGACGATCGACGATCTCGACCGCTGCACCGGTATCCTGCGCGAGCTCTGGAGCGATGCCGATTACCGGGCTCATCTCAACCGCCGGGACAATGTGCAGGAAGTCATGCTCGGGTATTCCGATTCCAACAAGGACGGCGGCTACCTCGCGGCGAACTGGTTCCTCTACCGGGCCCAGAAACAAATCGCCGAACTCGCCGACGAGCATGGGCTCAAGATCCGCATCTTCCACGGCAAAGGCGGCACGATCGACCGCGGCGGCGGCGCGAGTCACCGGAGCTTGCGCGCCCAACCGCACGCGGCGCACGGTGGCCGGATCCGCATCACGGAACAGGGCGAAGTCATCTCGCTGAAGTATTCCAACCCGCACATCGCGCAGCGTAACCTCGAACAACTCACGTCCGCCGTCATCGCTGCCAACTGCCTGCCGGCCACGCCAGTCAAACCGGAATGGGAAGCGACGATGGACGCGCTGGCGCGGGAGTCGTTCTCGTTCTACCAGCAACTCGTCTATCAAACCCCGGAGTTCGAGCAGTATTTCTGGGAAGCGACGCCGATCGATCTCATCGAACACGTCCGCATCGGCTCCCGGCCCTCGCGCCGGCAGGCCACGCGCGACATCCGGCAACTCCGCGCCATCCCGTGGGTGTTCTCGTGGACGCAATCCCGGCATCTCCTCGCGGCGTGGTACGGCATCGGCCACGCGCTCGCGTCGCACGGCAACCTTGAGCAGTTGCGCGAGATGTACCGGGGCTGGCCGTTCTTCGCGTCGCTGCTCGACAACGCCGAGATGTCGCTGGCGAAGAGCGACCTCTACATCGCCGGCCGGTACGCCTCGTTGGTGACGGACGACGCGGTGCGGAAGAAGATCTTCGGGATGATCGAGGAAGAACACGTCCGGTCGGTGAAGCTCGTGTTGGCCGTGAGTGAACGCGGCGCGTTGCTGGCCAACCAGCCGGTGCTCGCCGAGTCCATGCGCCTGCGCAACCCGTACATCGACCCGCTGAACTACCTCCAAATCCACTTCCTCCCCCGCTGGCGCCGCGCGAAGGAAAACGAGAAGCTCCGCCGGCTGCTGGCGCTGACGGTCAACGGCATCGCCTTCGGCATGAAGAGCACCGGGTAGGGCGCGACCGCCGGGCGCGCCGCACCTCATCAACGACATCGGCTCGCCCGGCGGGCGCGCCCTACCTGCCGAACGTTAGAGTTTACTATTGGCGGCGGGGCCGGTAAATAGCACGGCTCAAACTCGGGAGCAGAACCAGCATGACATCCACATCGACGGGCAAACCTTGGCAGAAACTCAATCCCCCGGCGGAGGTGGCCGCGATCCTTGCGGCGGCGCCGCGCGTGACGGTACCGGCTTCGCTGGCGGAGCTGACTGAATTTGCGGTGGGCGGGCCGGGGCGGGATTCGTTCGAGGTGGCGTACGACGTGCCCGGCAAGGGGCGCGTGGTCGAGGCGGTGGTCGCCCGGGTTCGCAACGGGATCGCCGCGAATTACACCGAGCCCTACATGCGCCGCCGCGACCCGGATTGCATGACGATTGCCGACGAGCAGCCGACCGACAAACCCCGGTTCGCGGACCGGTTCGGCGCGGATTTTTCCCAGCTGCGCGGCGAGACGTTCGCGTGGCTCGCGCAACAGGAGCTGGCGGTGTACGGGTTTCATGCCGGCGGGAAGACGCTGGGGATGGACGCGCTCGTCGTCGCGCCGGCCAATGCCGGGTTCTTCGCGCTGGGGCTGGCGTTGCTGCAGGAGTTCATTCCGTTGGCGGAGGTGCCGGTGGGATTCGCGCCGCGGTTGATCATCTACGTGGCGCCGACGTTCCGCCACACGCATTTCAACGGCCGGCAGATGGTCGTCCACACCCGGGCGGACCACCGGCACGAGATTTTTTCGTACAACCTCTATCCCGGCCCGAGCGCGAAGAAGGGCGTCTACGGCGCGTTGATTGCCGGGGCGGAACGCGATGGCTGGGTCGTGGCGCATTGCTCGACGGTGCAGGTGGTCACGCCGTACGACAACGTGCTGACGATCATGCACGAGGGCGCCAGCGGCGGCGGCAAGAGTGAGATGCTCGAACTGGCGCACCGCGAGCCGGACGGCCGGCTGTTGCTCGGCCGCAATCTCGTCACCGGTGAGGAGCGGTTCCTGCAAATCCCCCGGATGTGCGAACTCGACCCGGTCAACGACGACATGGCGCTCTGCCATCCCAAGCTGCAAGCCAATGACGGTTACCTCCACCTGACCGATGCCGAGAACGGCTGGTTCGTCCGCGTGAACCACATCGACCGGTACGGCGTGGACCCGCATCTCGAGGCGATCACCGCCCTGCCGCCGCAGCCGCTGTTGTTCCTGAACATCGATGCGGTGCCCGGCAGCCGGGCGTTGATCTGGGAACACGTCCAGGACGCGCCCGGCAAGTCCTGTCCCAATCCGCGCGTCATCATCCCGCGCGCCACGATCCCGAACATCGTCAACCACCCGGTCTCCGTCGACGTGCGCAGCCTCGGGATCCGCACACCGCCGTGCACCCGGGAACACCCGTCGTACGGCATCTTCGGCTTGTTCCATGTCCTGCCGCCGGCCTTGGCGTGGCTCTGGCGGCTCGTCGCGCCGCGCGGCCATTCCAACCCGAGCATCGTCGACACCGAGGGTATGAGCAGCGAAGGCGTCGGCTCTTACTGGCCGTTCGCGACCGGCCGCAAGGTCACGCAGGCCAACCTGCTGCTCGACCAGGTTCTCGCCACGCCCAAGACCATGTTCATCATCTGCCCGAACCAGCACGTCGGCGCGTGGGCGACCGGCTTCATGCCGCAGTGGATTGCCCGCGAATACCTCGCGCGGCGCGGTCATGCGCCGTTCAAGCCTGGCCAATTGCAGCCGGCGCGCTGCCCGTTGCTCGGTCACGCGCTCGCCAACCTGACCGTCGAGGGCGCGCCCATCACCCGGTGGTTTCTCCAGGTGGACCTCCAGCCGGAAGTCGGCGAGGAGGCCTACGACAAGGGCGCGGAGCAACTCACGAAATTCTTCCACCAGCAAATCCGCGAGTTCCTCGCCGCCGACCTCCACCCGACCGGCAAGCGCATCATCGAATGCTGCCTCCAGCGCGGCACGCTCGCCGATTACGAGGCGCTCACGCGCTGACCTTGCCGGTGCGCGGGGTTTGCACCGGCGCGGGGCGGATGGTAGAAACGCGGGACGTGAACCGACCGGCGCCAACATTGGGAATCCTCGGGGGCGGGCAATTGGCCAAGATGACGGCCGCCGCCGCGAGACAACTCGGCTGCGACGTGCTTGTGCTCGAACAGCCCGGCCGCAGCCTCGTCGCGCCGGCATTGGAAGGCGACTGGAACGATCCGGCTTGGACGCGCAAGCTGGCTGGCCTGGTGGACGTGGTCACGCTCGAAAGCGAATTCGTCAATCTCCCCGCCCTCGAAGCTGTGCCGGTGTTGTTCCCCGGCGTCGCCACGATGCGGTTGGTGCAGGACAAATTGCTGCAGAAACAGACGTTCGCCGGCGCGGGCTTGCCGGTGCCGCGGTTTGCGGACACGCCGACGCCGGATGCGGTCCGGGCGTTTGGTTTCCCGTGCGTGCTCAAGAAACGCCGCAACGGCTACGACGGCAAGGGCAACGCCACCGTCCGTTCAGCGGCGGAGCTGCCGGCGGCGTGGGCGAAGCTCGAAGGCGACCGGCATGCTTTGTACGCGGAGGAGTTCTGCGATTTCACGATGGAACTGGCCATCATCATCACGCGCGGCCGGGATGGCGCGGTGGTCCGGTATCCGGTCGTCGAGACCGTCAACCGCGACCACATCTGCCACATCGTCAAGGCGCCGCATGACGACCCGCGCGTCGCCGACATCGCGCAGCGCGCCGTCGAGGCGATTGACGGCGTTGGCAGTTTCGGCATGGAACTGTTCCTCGGCCGGGATGGCGCTTTGATGGTGAATGAAATTGCGCCGCGCGTCCACAATACCGGGCATTACACCATCGAGGCGTGCATCTGTTCCCAATTTGAAAACCATGTCCGGGCGGTGTTCGGCTGGCCGCTGGGTTCGCCGGCGATGCGCGCGCCGGCCGCGGTGATGGTGAATCTGCTCGGCGCGGCGGACGGCCCCGGTATGCCGCAGGGGTTGACGGAGGCGTTGAAGATTCCGAACGTTCACATTCACGTGTATGGAAAGTCCCGGAGCGTGCGCGGTCGCAAGATGGGCCACGTCACCGCGCTTGGCGCGTCTGTCGCGGAAGCCGCGGCGGCGGCGCAGCGCGCGGCGGGATTGATTCGCTTTGGAGCCTGACATGAAACAACAACCACTCGTCGGTGTCATCATGGGCAGCGACTCGGACTTGCCCACCATGAAACTTGCCGCGGACGTGCTCGCGGAGTTCGGCGTGCCGCACGAGGTGCGGGTCGTCAGCGCGCATCGGACGCCGGTCGACATGGCGAAGTATGCGCAGGCGGCGGCGCGGCGCGGGTTGAAGGTGCTCATTGCCGGCGCGGGCGGCGCGGCGCACTTGCCGGGGATGGTGGCGAGTCACACGCCCTTGCCGGTGGTGGGCGTGCCGATTGAAAGCCGGGCGTTGAAGGGGCTGGATTCGTTGTTGTCCATCGCGCAGATGCCCGCCGGTGTGCCGGTGGCGACGGTGGCCATCGGCAACGGGAAGAATGCCGGCCTGCTGGCGGTGAGCATCTTGGCGACAGCGGATGCGCGGCTGCAGCGGAAGCTGGTCGCGTTCAAGCAGCGGATGGCCCGGGAATCACGGGCGAAGAACAAGGGATTGAATCGCTGATGCAGCAATTGCTGGATGGCGTCCACAAGTTCCGCCGCGAGGAGTTCGGGCGGTACCGGGAGCTGTTCCAGCGCTTGTCCCGGGAAGGCCAGAACCCGCACACGCTGTTCATCACGTGCGCCGATTCGCGCGTGCTGGCGGAGTTGATCACGCAGAGCAAGCCCGGTGACCTGTTCGTGGTGAAGAACGTCGGGAACATCGTCCCGCCCGCGGACACGACCGGCAGCACGAACTCCACAGCGGCGGCGATCGAGTTTGCCATCGAAATTCTGGGCGTGAGCGATCTAGTTGTCTGCGGCCATTCGCAATGCGGCGCGATGAACGCCCTCTTGCGCGGGACGCCCGGGGATTCAGTGATGCCGCATCTGCGGGCATGGCTCGAAGTGGCGGCGCCGGTCCGGGAAGTCGTCGAAAGGGACTACCGGGACATCACCGACCCACTGGCCCGCGCAACGGTGGCGGCGGAGGAAAACGTCCTGTTTGCGCTGGAGAATCTGCATACGTATCCCGTTGTGGCTAAACGGTTGGCAGCGGGCGAACTGCGGCTCCACGGGTGGTTCTTCAAGATTGCCACGGCCAAGTTGCACGCTTACGACCCCACCCAGAAGCAGTTTGTCGAAATAGTTTGAACACTTTTTCGGCGGCCGGCATCTCAAACAGTGGAAGGGCTGACTGCTCGTTGACAACCCACCAGTGGTGGCCTCGCTTCTCCTAGCCTCACCAAGAGCACCATTGAGTCAGCGAGCAGCAGCCTCTCCTCTCTCCCATGGTTGTTTGTGAACGGAGGCAAGCCTGAGGGTTTGCCTCCGTTTCTTTTATAGGGTGCCGCGTTCCTGATAGTCGCGGTAGTAGCCGGTGATCTTCTCGATGTAGCGCCGCACGCCGGGATAGGTGATCGCCGATTGAAACTCCGCGGCGGTCGTGGCTTTGCCTTGCGGGAGCCAGCGCTGGACGTTGCCGTAGCCGGCATTGTATTCCGCCAAGGCGAACGGGATCCGTTCTTCAAACGGCCGGTCGGCCCAACGCCGCAACGCCCGTTGCAGGTACCACGTGCCGGCCTCGATGTTGACGCGCGGGTCCCACAACAAGTCCCGGCTGAAATCGCGCCGCTGCGTCGCTTGCGCCCAATCCCAACCCGCCGGCTCGGTCACCTGCATCAAGCCGATGGCGTCGCGCGAACTGTACGCAAACGGGTCGAACCCGCTCTCCTGCCGCATCACGGCCTTGATGAGAAACTTGTCCGCCCCTTGCCGGGCTGCGACTTCCTCGATCAACTGGTTGAACCGCTGTTCCCGGTAGACCCAACGCAAGTAGACAAACGCCGCCGCTCCCGCCGCCAGCAACACCAAGCCCAACGCCAGCCGGCGGCCGAGCCGCTGCATTTTCCGGATTGCTCTGCGTGGCATGACGCGATTATACGGGGCGCTCGATGCGAGCACTATGGAAATTCATCAGCGTGATCGTCCTGTGCCAGTGGACCCACGGCGCGACGCCCACGATCACCGTCGCCAAGTTTCGGGACGACAAGCCCGCCGCCATTTCATTCACGTTCGACGACGGTAGCCAGAGCCAGGCCACCATCGTGGCGCCGTTGTTCGAAGAGTTTGGCTACCGGGCGACTTTCTTCGTGATCGCCGGGCTAACGCGGGAAAAGCCGAGCGACCCGGTACTCACGCTGCGCCGCGACTGGGCTGCAGTGACTTGGGCGGAATGGCGGGATGTGGTGGCGCGGGGACATGAAATCGGTAGCCACTCGTGGTCGCACCCCAAACTGACGCTGCTCAACAGCGGGTCGGAACTGCGTCATCAACTCGCGGCCAGTGCGCGCTTGATCGAGAAAAAAGTCGACCGGCCCGTCCGCGCAATCGCCTTCCCGTACAACCAATTCAACAACGGGATTCTCGACTTCGCGCGCCGCTACTACATCGCCATCCGCACGCGCTGGTCGGACTACACGGTATTGGCGAAGTCGGTGGACGAGGCCAACCAGATGGTCCTGCGCACCATCGCGGGTCACAGCTGGATGGTTCCCAATCTCCACGGCGTCGATGAAGGCTACGGCCCGGTCTCGCGCGATTTTTTGCGGGAACACCTCGCCTTCATCAAGGCGCGGGATTCGCAGGTGTGGGTGGATACCTATTCCACCATCACCCGGTACTGTGCCGAACAACAGCGCGCCAAGGTGAACGTGTTGCAGACCAGTTCCAACTCGTGCGAATTTACCGTAACCTGTCCGCTTCCGCCGCGCGACTACGACGTGCCGCTCACCATCGTGCTCCATCAATCGGGCGCGGCCACCGCCCGCGCCGTCTGCAATGGCGAGCCGCTGCCGGTGCGGGTGCTGGCGGACAAAATCCTCGTCTCCACCGTCCCGGCGCCGCAGTCGATCACCGTCGAATGGAATTAAACCGCGTGGTAGAATCGCCGCGTGCTCCATTCCATCGCCAAAGTGGTCGTCGATCTGGCGCTCGACCGCGAGTTTGACTACCGGATTCCCGCCGCGCTGGCCGGGCAGGTCCACGTGGGCTCCCGGGTCGCGGTCCCGTTCGGCACGCGCGTGGCGCAAGGCTACGTCGTCGGGCTGGCGACGGAATCGACGCATCCCAAGCTCAAGGAAATCACCGAGCTGCTCAGCAAAAAGCCGTTGCTGGGCGACAAGATCCTCGAACTGACCCGGTGGATGGGCAAGTACTACTGCTGCCCGGTCGAGCTTTGCGTGAAGTGCGCCTTGCCGGAGGTCGTCCGCAAGGCGCAGATTAGCTGGAAGGAGCGGCAGTATGCCCGGCTGGGCACGATTGGCGATGCCGACTTTGCGAAGCTCCAAAAGAAAGCGCCGAAACAGGCGCACGTGATCGAGGTGTTGCGCCGGGAGGAAGGCATGTTCGTCGCCCGGCTCTGCGAGTCGGCTGACACCGACGCGGCGACCGTGAAGAAGCTGGCCGAGAAAGGTTTCGTCACCATCACCGACCAGACCGAGGAACGCGACCCGTTCGGCGGCGAAGTGTTTTTGCCAACCGAGCCGTTGAAGCTGAACACGGAACAGCAACACGCGCTCGACCTCTGCCTCGCCCAGATCGCCAAGCCCCAATCCCCGGTGCTCATCCACGGCGTCACCGGCAGCGGCAAGACGGAGATTTACCTACAAGCCATCGCGGCGGCGCTGCATGCAGGCAAGGATTCGATCGTGCTCGTGCCGGAAATCTCGCTCACGCCGCAGACGGTGGAACGGTTCCGGGCGCGGTTCCCGAACCAAGCCATCACCGTCCTCCACAGCCATCTCAGCGCGGGCGAGCGGCACGATCAATGGCACAAGATCCACAATGGCGAATCCCACATCGTCATCGGCGCGCGCTCGGCCATCTTTGCGCCGGTGCGGGCGCTGGGGTTGATCATCGTCGATGAGGAACACGAGACCAGTTACAAGCAGGAGGAGGCGCCCCGATACAATGCCCGGGACCTCGCCGTGATGCGCGGCAAGCTCGAAGGCGCCGCGGTCGTGCTCGGTTCCGCCACGCCGTCGCTCGAATCCTATTACAACGCCCAGCGCGGCCGGTACGTCCTCGCGGAACTGCCGCGCCGCGTGGATAACATCAAGATGCCGTTGATGCGCATCGTGGATCTCCGGCAGGAAGCCATTCGCAACAAAGGCGTCCACGTCCTGTCTTCCCGGCTGCATGGCGCGATCCAGGCCCGGCTCGACAAGCGCGAGCAAGTCATCCTGTTCCTCAACCGGCGCGGTTTCGCGACGCATTGTTTCTGCCCGAGGTGCGGTTACGTCGCCGAGTGCCCCAATTGCAGCATCGCGCTGACGTTCCACCGGCAACACAACCGGCTGCTCTGCCACCTCTGTGACCACACGCAGCCGGTACCGAAGGTCTGCCCCAAGCCCGACTGTCGCGACCCGGCCATCCGTTACTCCGGGATGGGCACCGAGAAGGTCGAGAGCGCGCTCCAGAAAGCGTTCCCCAAAGCACGCGTCCAGCGGATGGACGCCGATGTGATGACGAAGAAGTCGCTCTACCGAGAAATCTTCAACGCCTTCCGCGTCGGCAAGATCGACATCCTCGTCGGCACGCAGATGATCGCGAAGGGGCTGCATTTCCCGAACGTCACGCTCGTCGGCATCATCCACGCCGACATGGCGCTGCACCTGCCGGACTTCCGCGCCGGCGAGCGGACGTTTCAACTGCTCGTGCAGGTGGCCGGTCGCGCCGGCCGCGGCGACATCGAGGGCGAGGTCGTCGTCCAGAGCTACACGCCGTTCCATCCGGCGATCCAGTATGCCCGGCAACACGATTACCGGGGTTTCTACGACCAGGAAATCGAATTCCGCCAACAACTCTACTACCCGCCCTACACCCGGATGGTCGCGCTCACCGTCCGCAGCCGCAGCGAGGGGAAGGCGAAGTTCGTCACCGAAACCATCGCGAAAGATTTGGCGCAGCAACTCACCGGCTTCAAAGCCATCGTCGGCGAACCAGCACCCGCGCCGCTCGCGCGCATCCAGACGTTCTACCGCTATCAACTCATCGCCCGGTCGGAGCGGATCCTCGAACTTTCCGCCGCCGTCGCCCGCGCCATTACCGGCCGCAAATGGCCGGACGATGTGACGGTGAGCATCGATGTGGACCCCTTGTCATTGCTATGAAAAACTACTTCATCACCGGCACCGATACCGGCGTGGGCAAGACCCACGTCACCGCACTGCTGCTGGCCGAACTCCGCCGCCGCGGCCTGCCGGCCGCCGCGATGAAACCCATCGCCTGCGGCGCCGATGGCCGGGGAGATGCCAAGCTTTACCGGCGCCTGATGAACGACGAGGTCACGCTCGACCGGCTCAATCCTGTTTATCTCCGCCATCCGCTCGCCCCGAGCGTCGCCGCGAAATTGGAAAAACGGCAGATTAACCTCCGCCGCATTCAGGCTGACTTCCGACTCCTGACTTCCGACTTCTCCCCCGTCCTAGTCGAAGGCGCCGGTGGCCTGCTCGTCCCGATCACGAGTCGGTATTTCATCGCCGACCTCGCCCGGGATTTGAAACTGCCGGTCATCATCATGGCCCAGCTGGGGCTGGGGACGATCAATCACACGTTGCTGACGATCCGGCAGGCGCAGGCGGCCGGGTTGAAAGTGCGCGGCTTCATCCTGAACGACACAACCGGCCAACGCGGCTTGGCGGAGCGGACGAATGTCCACGAGTTACCGGCGTTGGCAGGCGTCCCGATGCTGGGCGTGATCCCGCATGGCCGGTGTCCGCGGCGGGTTGTGGGCGGCATACTTGACTTGCTGGGCTAGTCGGGGGCACAGTACCGGCGTTGGTGGACGCGGAACTCTAACCTACGGAGGAACGTTATGAGGCTGACAAAGCTCTCGCGGTGGCTGCCGGTGGCGGTCGCTGCTCTCGCAGTGGTTCTCAACCCTCTCACCTCGCGCGCCGAAGACAAGGTGCTGCGCATCATCGGGTGGGAAGGCTACATGGACGATTCGTTTACCAAGGCCTTCGAGCAGAAGCATCATTGCAAGGTCGTGGCGACGTATGCCGGTTCGTCCGACGAAATGTACGCGAAGATCAAAGCCGGTGGCGGCAAGACGTACGACATGGTCACCGCCTCGGGCGACCTGACGCGGCGCCTGTTTGATTCCGAGTTGCTGGAGCCGGTGAACCTGGAGAAGGTGCCGAACTACGGGCAACTCTTCCCGTTGTTCCAGAAACCGCCCTACAACACATTCAAGGGCAAGCCGTACGGCGTCTCGATCGCGTGGGGCCCGGACTTCTTGATCTACGACAAGTCCG